>CBINDH010000006.1:0-25508 GCA_966249365.1 uncultured Xylanimonas sp.
CGGGCCCCATGACGACCAGGGGCGCGTCGACCGCGTCCTTCGACCACGTGACCGGCACCGACCTGCCGCCCGACGCCAGCAGGCCCTGACCCGACCCCACGAGCTCCGTCTCCGGGACGGGAGCCCCCGCGGGGTCGCGCCACCGCGTGGTGTGCATCTGCGCGCCGACGAGGAGCACGTTGGTCGCGGAGATGCGCGTGCCCTCCGTCGACACGGCCGCGGCGGAACCGTTGCTGAGCTCGTACACGCCACGCTCGGCGTTCCAGTCCCACACCGACGTGTGGGACGGCGACATGACCACCGACACGCGCGACGCGGGCGTCCCGGCCAGCGTCGCGGTGCCCCGGCCCGCGTGCCGCGTGTAGGAGAACTGCGCCGGCGGCGGGACGGCGCGGTCGCCCCGCGCCTGGTCCAGGAACGTCTCCGTGCGCCCGACGACGTTGTGCGGCGAGCGCCGCGACCGGTCGCGCGAGAAGCCCGCGTCGCCGCTGTCCATGATCACCGACTGGATGCCCGCGTCGCCGATCGCGTCGATGAACGGCTGCTGCGCGCCCGAGTAGGCCAGCACGCCGTGCAGCGGCGCGAAGATCGCCGGGTCCATCGGCCGGGCGGACCGCACCGGGAGGACCTTCTCGGGGACCTGCGAGTGGAAGACCGCGAGGTAGCGCGTGATGCCACCCTCGACGACCTCCTCCCACACGATGTCCGCGAGCTCGAGGCCCGTCTGCGGCCGCGACTCGCGCGAGTTCTCGATCTTGACCCCGAGCGCCGGCCGCGCCGCGACCTCCTCGACCGGGACACCGGTCAGCGGCCAGACGACCGGCACCACCGGGTCGGGCGGGGCGACCCGTCCGCCGCCCGGCGTCGGGCTCGCGGTCACCGTGACGGCAGGCGGCTCCTCCGACGTCCCGCACGCCGTCAGCGCGAGCACGGCCGTCATCACGCCGGCGACGGCTGCCAGGGTGCGCCTCGTCATCACGACCTCCTCGCGTTGCCGCCACAGTAGGCCGTGTGTGGCGCACGGCACAGGAGCCGCCCCGCATTTTTCGGCACCTACGCTGAACACCGTGGAACGCCCCGCTGTGCCCGCCCCGGTCGACGCCCTCGCGCAGAGGCTGCGTCGCGCGCTCGACGGCGGGGACGCCGTCACGCCCCTGCCGCGGCTGCACCCCGGCGACGACCTGCCGGACGGCACCGCGCTGGTCGTGCGGACCTCCGGGTCGACGGGCACGCCGCGTGAGGTCGCGCTGACGGCGGACGCGCTGACGGCCTCGGCCACGGCGACGCACGAACGGCTCGGCGGCCCCGGCCGGTGGGTGCTCGCCCTCCCGGCCACGCACGTCGCCGGGCTCCAGGTCGTGGTTCGCTCGCTCCTCGCCGGCGATGCCGGCGTCCCCGCCCCGCTCGTCGCCGCCGAGCCCGACGCCCGCTTCACGCCGGACGGCCTCGCGGCCCTCCTGACGGCGGCGCTCGCCGACGACGCGCCCGTGCACCTCTCGCTCGTCCCCACCCAGCTCCACCGCGTCCTCGAGGCCGCCGCCGACCCGTCCGTCGGCGCCGGCGGTTCGGCCGCCCTCGACGCGCTGGCCCGCTGCACCTCGGTGCTGCTGGGCGGCGCCGCGACCCCGCCTCCCCTGCTGGCCCGGGCGACGTCCCTGGGCGTCCCGGTGGTGCGTACGTACGGCATGTCGGAGACGGCGGGCGGCTGCGTCTACGACGGCGTCCCGCTGCGCGGGGTCCAGGTGCGGCTCGCGGGTGGCCCGCCCGGCGTGGTGGAGCTCTCCGGACCCATGCTCGCGTCGGGGTACGTCGCCGACGCCGAGGCGACCGCCGCCGCGTTCCGCACGGACGCGGGCCCCGGCACCCGCTGGTTCCGGACGTCCGACGTCGGGACGCTGAGCGCCGACGGCGTCCTGTCGGTGCTCGGCCGGGCCGACGACGTCGTCGTCACGGGCGGGGTGAACGTCGCCCCGGCGGCCGTCGAGGCGGTGCTTGCCGAGGTGCTGCCCGCCGTCCTCGGGCGGGCCGTCGAGGCGTGCGTCGTCGGCGTGCCCGACGCCGAGTGGGGGCAGGCCCTCGTCGCCGTCGTCGCGGTCGGCGACGGCACCCACGGGCTCGCCGCGCTCGACCCCGACCTGCTCGGCAGGGTGCGGTCCGCCGTCGCGGATAGGCTGGGAGGGCCGTCGGCCCCGCGACGGGTCTACGTCACCGGCGCCCTGCCGCTGCGCGGTCCCGGCAAGGTCGACCGCCGGGCGGTCGCCGAGGCCGCCGCAGGAGCACAGCACTGACGCGGCGCGGCCACGACCCCGCCGTCGCACGACCGACGAGGAGCACGACCGCACCATGGCCACGCCTGCCGAGTGGATCGCCGGGGCCCGCCCCCGCACCCTGCCCGCCGCCGCCTCGCCCGTGCTCGTCGGTTCGGGCGCCGCGGCTCTGGCCGGCGGGTTCTCCGCCGCGCGGGCACTGCTCGCGCTCGGCGTCGCCCTCGCCCTCCAGGTCGGCGTCAACTACGCCAACGACTACTCCGACGGCGTGCGCGGCACCGACCTCGACCGCGTCGGCCCGCTGCGCCTGACGGCGTCGGGCATCGCGCGGCCCGGGCACGTCAAGGCCGCCGCGTTCGCCGCGTTCGGCGTCGCCGCGGTGCTCGGCCTGATCCTGACCTGGCTCAGCGGCCAGTGGTGGCTCCTCGCCGTCGGCGCGCTCGCGATCCTCGCCGGCTGGTACTACACGGGCGGCAAGCGGCCCTACGGGTACGCCGGGCTCGGCGAGGTGGGCGTGTTCGTCTTCTTCGGCCTCGTCGCCACGCTGGGCACCACGTACACGCAGGCCGGGCGCGTCACCGCGCCCGCGGTCCTCGGCGCCGTCGGCGTCGGGCTCATCGCGTGCGCGCTGCTCATGGTCAACAACCTCCGCGACATCCCCACCGACGTCGTCGCGGGCAAGCGCACCCTCGCCGTCCGGCTGGGCGACGACCGGGCGCGCCGCGCCTACGTCGGCATGGTCATGCTGCCGCTGCTGCTGGGCGCGCTGTGCGCGATCTGGGCGCCGTGGGCGTTGCTGGTCCTGCTGCTGGGGCTCCCCGCCGTCCTCCTGACGCTGCCCGTGCTGGCGGGCGCGCGGGGCAAGCTGCTCGTCCCCGTGCTCTCGGGGACGGGCCTGTACGAGCTCGCCTACGGCGCGCTGCTGGCCTTCGGCCTCGCCCTGAGCGCCTGACCCGCACCCCCACCTGCTGGTTGAGCCCCGTCGAAACCCACGGGCTCAACCAACACAGGGTTTCGACGGAGCTCAACCAGCCGAGCACGTCACTCGGTCGCCGCGTCCTCCGCCGCCTCGTCGGCGGCGACACCCCGCGCGAACGACCCCCGCGGACCCTTGACGGCCTTGCGGCGCTCGGCGCGCTCGGCGAGCCACGAGGTGGTCGCGTCGCGCTGCTTGCGCAGGAACAGGTAGCTCACGGCAGACGCGACGACGACGGCGACGACGCCCGCGAGCAGCGGCTCGGCGCCCGCCCACCAGACGGCGAGGAACGCGACGACGAGGACGGCGAGCCGGAGCAGCGTGTAGACGACGAGAGGCACGGTCCCAGGGTAAGCGGCGCCACGAGTCCCCCGGACCCGGCCTACGCTGGAGGCATGCTCCGCGTGCTCCTCACCCTCGCCATCATCGGCCTCGCCGTGTACGCGCTCGCCGACCTGGCCGGCGCGCGCAAGGAGGAGACGGGCGGGTTGCCGAAGTGGCTGTGGGCGGTGCTGATCGTGCTCGCCCCGGTGATCGGCGCCGTCGCCTGGATCGTCTTCCGCCGCTCCGCGCCCCGCGCGGCCGGCCCCGGCTACCGCGGCAGCGGGCCCAACCTGCGCGCGCGCCGCCAGGGCCCGCTCGCGCCCGACGACGACCCCGAGTTCCTGTGGCGGCTCGAGCAGGAGCGCCGCCGCCGCGAGGGCCGCTCGAAGGACTCGGGCGACCCGGCGCAGGGCGGGAGCACCAGCTAGCTACTCGACGCCCGAGTAGGCGTGCAGGCCGTTGAAGATCAGGTTCACGCCCGTGAAGTTGAAGATGACGCACGCGTAGCCGACGACGACGAACCACGCCGCGCGCGTCCCCGACCACCCGCGCGTGGTGCGCGCGTGCAGGTAGGCCGCGTACACGACCCACACGACGAACGACCAGACCTCCTTGGGGTCCCAGCCCCAGTAGCGGCCCCAGGCGTGCTCGGCCCAGATGGCGCCGCCGATGATCGTGAAGGTCCACAGCACGAACGCGACCGCGTTGAGCCGGAAGCTGAGCGCCTCGAGCGTGGCCGGCGTCGGGACGCGGTCGAGCCAGTGCCAGGAGCCGAGGCGGGCGGAGCCGGCGTCGCGCGCCGTGCGCAGGAGCTGGAGCACCGAGGCGACGAACGCGACGGTGAAGACGCCCGTCGCGATGACGGCGACGCCCACGTGCGCGACCAGCCAGTACGACTGCAGCGCGGGCTGGACGCCCATCGCGGCGACGTAGAAGACGTTGAGCCCGAGGGTCAGGAACACCGCCGTCAGACCGGTGACGAACGCGCCCAGGAACTCGATGTCGCGGCGCAGGCCGACGCCGAGGAAGACGGCGAGCGCGACGAACGAGCCGACGAGCGTGAACTCGTACATGTTGGCCCAGGGGGTACGTCCGGCGGCGATGCCGCGGGTCACGATCCCGGCGAGCAGCAGCGCGGTGCCGAGCCACGTCGTGGACCGGGCGATGCCGAGCGCCCGACGGCGCACGACCGGCCGGGTCTCCGCGGTGCTCGCCGTGCCGGGGGCGGCAGGTGCGGACGCCCCGACGAGCGCGGGCTCGGCGACGCGCCGGACGGCGCGCTGCTCGGTCCGGCGGGCCAGGTCGACGGCGAAGGCGACCAGCGCGATCGTCAGCGAGGCAAGGGCGCCCCAGACGAGCAGCGTGGAGAGCTCGCCGATGGTCTCGGGGGTCATGCGGGATCCTCCTGGTCGGGCACGGGATCGGTCGTGGCGGTCGTGGTCCGCGTAGCAAGTGTGCCCGACGTCGGGGCGTCCGGCGGGGTCGCGGCGTCTGCGAGGTCGGGCACGGCTGCCAGGGCGCGGTCGACCTCGCCCTGCAGCCCGGCGTCGTCGCCGCGGGCGAGACCTGCGAGCTCGACGCGCGTGGTGCCGTCCGGCAGTGCCCACGCGCGCAGCCAGACGCGGCGTCGGGGCGTGAACAGCGAGACGCCGAGCCCCGCAAGGCCGAGCAGGGCGAACGTGAGCACCCAGGCGAGCGACGGGTCGTAGCGCAGGTCGAGGGCGACGTACCGGGGCAGGTCGGCGCCCAGGGTTATGCTGCCGAGCCCGTCGGGCAGGTCGACGGTCTGGCCGGGGGCGACGAGCACCTGGGCGCGGACGCCGTCGGCGTCGGTCGCGGCGGTCATCGAGGCCGTGTCGAGCTCGTAGACGTTCTGCGGGACGCCGTCGTCGAGCCCCAGGTCGCCCGTCCACACCTGCAGGACGAGGAGCGGGTTGTTCGGCTGCGGGAAGACGGACCGGGCGCTGCCGTCGTCGTCGATGACGGCGGTGGGCAGGAAGTACCCGGCGAGGCCGATCTGCTCGAGCCCGGGGGCGACGTCGGGCACCTTGATGACGCCGCGCGACGTGTAGAAGCTGTCCTCCGGGATGAACGGCACGCGGCCGGCGAACGCGACCTCGCCCGTGGCGTCGCGGACGGTGACCTCGGGGGCGAACCCGTTGCCCTGCAGGTAGATCTTGGCGCCGTCGACGACGAGCGGGTGGTTGACCTTGATGGTCCGCTGCCGGCTCTCCGAGCCGTCGGCGGGCCGCACGGTGACGTGCGCGGTGAAGTCGCGGGCCTGCGCGAACGCGACGGCGTCGCTGGCGAACTCGGAGGTGAACTCGTCGAGCGTCATCGAGAACGGGCTGAGGGACGACGGCCGGAACCAGGCGCCCTTCTCGAAGGTGTCGTAGTCGACGACGGCGTTGGCGAACCCGCGCCCCTCGGTGACGATGGCCTGCCCGCGGTAGTGCAGGAGCTGGCCCGTGGCGACGGCGACGAGCAGCCCGAGCAGCGCGATGTGGAACACGAGGTTGCCGGTCTCGCGCAGGTAGCCGCGCTCGGCCGCCACGGTGCGGGTCGCCGGGCGGTCGCCGCGCGGGTCCTCGCCACGGACGTCGACCCGGAAGACGCGCCCGCGCCGCAGGTGGGCGGCGACGGCCGTGGCGACGTCGTCGGGCGACGCCGTCGAGACCCCGGACGCCTTCGCCGGGAACCGGCCGAAGCGGGCGGGGGCCCGCGGCGGGCGGCCGCGCAGGTTGCGTGCGTGCTGGAGCGTGCGCGGCAGGATGCAGCCGATGAGCGAGACGAACAGCAGCAGGTAGATCGCGCTGAACCACGGCGAGGTGAACGCGTCGAAGAACCCGAACCGGTCGAGCCACCGACCGCTCGTGGGGTGCTCGCGCAGGTAGGTGAGGACCGCGCCCGGGTCCTGGCCGCGCTGCGGCAGGACCGACCCGGGGACGGCGGCGACGGCGAGCAGCATGAGGAGCAGCAGCGCGACCCGCATCGACGTGAGCTGCCGCCACATCCAGCGCAGCCAGCCGACGAACCCCAGGCGGGGCCCCCTGGGGGTTGAACCTGTCGAAACCACCTCGCCGCCGCCGGTCCCGGTGGTCTCGACGGGCTCGACCAGCAGGGACGGCTCGACCAGCGGGTCGGAGATGCCGTCGGGGACGTAACGCGCGCGCTCGCTCATCAGACCGGGGTCCTCCAGGTTCCGATCCACCCCTGGATCTCGCTCGTCAGGGTGGTCCACAGCCCGGTCACGAGGGCGAGCCCGATGACGACGAGCAGCCCCCCGCCCAGCCGCAGGATCGCGAGCCGGTGCCGGCGCAGGAAGCCGAGCATGCGCTGCGAGGACTGCAGCCCGAGGGCGACGAGCAGGAACGGCACGCCGAGCCCGACGCAGTACGCGATGCCGAGCGCGACGCCGCGCCCGACCGACGCCTCGTTGAGGGAGAGCGTCTGGACGGCCGCGAGCGTCGGGCCGAGGCAGGGCGTCCAGCCGAGCCCGAACACGATGCCGAGCAGCGGCGCACCCCACAGGCCCGCGCGGGGCGAGACGTGGAGGCGGCGTTCGCGCTGCAGGAACGGGATCCCGCCCATGAAGGCGAGCCCCATGAGGATGACGACGACGCCGAGCACGCGCGTGAGCACGTCCTCCCAGCGCACGAGGTACGACCCGACGGCCCCGGCGGCGGCCATGAGCGTCACGAACACGACGGTGAACCCCGCGACGAACAGCGCGACCCCGCCGAGCACGCGGGCACGCGCGGGCGTCCCGCGCGACCCGGACGTCGACGACGCCGCCATGCCGCTGACGTACCCGACGTACCCGGGCACGAGCGGCAGCACGCACGGCGACGCGAACGACACGAGCCCGGCGAGGATCGCCACCGGGACGGCCAGCAGCATCGACCCGGAGAACGCGGTGGTCGCGAACGTGTCCCCCATCAGTCCTCCGCGGTCTCCGCGAGGATCTCGTCGACGATCGCCCCCAGGGTCGACGGGTCGGCCTCGCCGATGATGCGCGCCGCGGGCCGGTGGTCGCGGTCGAGCACGACGGTCGTCGGCACGGCCTGGAGGGGCACGACGCCGGACAGCCGCGCGACGACCTGCCCGGAGGCGTCGGCCACCGACGGGTACGGCACCTCGAAGGTGCGCTCGAAGGCCTGCGCGGCTCCGGCGTCGTCCTGCGTGTTGATGCCGAGCAGGCGCACACCGTCGGCTGCGCGCTCGGTCGCGAGCGCGACGAGGCCGGGCGCCTCGGAGCGGCACGGGGCGCAGCCCGCGTACCAGGTGTTGAGGACGACCACGTCGCCCGCCCAGTCGGCGGTGCTCACGGCGTTGCCCGCGAAGTCCTCGCCCTCGACGACGACGGGGTCCTTGCGGTCACCGGGGGCCCACTGCTGGGTCGACCCGTCGCCCGAGACGAACCCCTGGTCGACGACGTCGCCCGCACCGGACTCCTGGGCGCACCCGGCAAGCAGACCCAGGGCGAGGAGCGCGGTACCCCCGGTCACGATCCACTGCTTCACTTGACCGACCACGCACCCTTGCTGAGGGACTTGGCGAGGTGCCCGGCGGGCTCGGAGTACTCGATGCCGGTCAGCTCGTCGTCGTCGAAGTGCAGGGACGTGAGCGAGGCGAGGGTGCACTGCCGCTTGCGCGGGTCGTGCCAGAGCCGCTTGTTCTCGTAGGCGAGGCGCGTGACCCAGATGGGGAGCTGGTGGCTGACGAGCACGACCTCGTGGCCGGCGTGCGCGTCGCGCGCGGCCTCGACGGCGGCCTGCATGCGGTCGGCCTGCGCGCGGTAGGCCTCGCCCCACGACGGCGTGAACGGGTTGCGCAGCAAGGGCCACCAGCGCGGGTTGAGCAGCGTCCACGGCTTGGCCCCGACGGTGGTGCCCTCGAACCGGTTGCCCGCCTCGACGAGACGCTCGTCGACGCCCGTGGTGAGCCCGAACGCGGCCGAGATCGGTGCGGCGGTCTCCTGCGCGCGCTGCAGCGGGGACGCGATGACGGCGACGACGTCGCGGTCCTGCGCGGACAGCGCGTGCGCGACGGTGCGTGCCATCTCGTGGCCGCGCTCGGACAGGTGGTAGCCCGGGATGCGGCCGTAGAGCACGCGACCCGGGTTGTGCACCTCGCCGTGGCGCAGCAGATGGACGGTGGTGGTCACCATGGCGATCAGTGTCCCATGCGCGGCCGGGCCCTCGGGCGGCCGGCTCAGGCGAGGGCGCTCTTCGCCTCGCGCGCGACCTTGGCCATCGCGCGGCCGAGGACCTCGAACTCCTCGGGCTCGAGCACGTCCACCAGGAACCGCCGGACCGCGGCCACGTGGTGGGGTGCGGACGCCACCAGGAGGTCCCACCCGGCCTCGGTCATCACGCAGTTGACGCCCCGCCGGTCACCGGCCACGGGCCGCCGCTCGACGAGACCCCGCCGCTCCATCCGGTCGACGGTGTGCGTGAGCCGGCTGCGGGACAGCGCGAGGTAGTCCGCGAGCTCGGACATGCGCAGCGTGTGGTCCGGGGCCTCGGAGAGCTGGACCATGAGGTGGTACTCCCCCAGGCTCAGCGGAGCCTCGGCGTCGTGCGCGTGGTCGAGGGCCTCCACGAAGCGCGCCGTGCCCTCGAGGTAGGCGCGCCAGGAACGCTGCTGCTCGTCGGTGAGCCAACGGGGCTCGGTCATGGGAATACGGTACGCGACGGGATGGTTACACCATCAACTAGATCTGTTGATTCTTCAACTATCTAGATGACCGCATCCGCATCCCGCCCAGGAGACCTTCATGGCCACCCAGCTTCCCGCTGAGCTCACCGCCGGTACCTACGTCATCGACCCCTCGCACTCGACCGCCTCGTTCTCGGTCCGCCACGCGGGGATCGCCAAGGTCCGCGGGACCATCGCGATCGCCTCGGGCACCGTGACCGTCGGGGAGAACATCGAGTCGTCGGCCGTCGAGGCCGTCCTCGACGCGACGTCGGTCAACACCGGCGACGCCAACCGCGACAACCACCTCAAGAGCGCCGACTTCTGGCACGCCGAGGAGCGCCCCACGTGGACCTTCGCGTCCACGACCGTCAAGGCCGACGACGACGACTTCGTCGTCGTGGGCGACCTCACCATCAACGGTGTGACCAACCAGATCGAGCTCCCGACGGAGTTCACCGGCACGGCCGTCGACCCGTTCGGCAACTCGCGCGCCGGCTTCGAGGCCGAGCTCGAGATCTCGCGCGCCGACTACGGCCTGACGTGGAACGCCGCGCTCGAGGCCGGCGGGTTCCTCGTGGGCGACAAGGTCAAGATCGCGCTCGACATCTCGGCGATCAAGCAGGGCTGAGCGCATCTCCGACGGTTTCGACGGGGCTCAACCTGCTGGTTGAGCCCCGTCGGAACCTCTCCGACTCACCTCAACCGACCCGGGCCGCCGACGCCGCCGCCCGGGCCGCCGCGTGGAACGCGAGGATCTGCAGCTCGCCGGCCACGTCGACGCTCCGCACGACGACGTCGTCGGGAAGCTGGAGCGCCACCGGCGCGAACGAGAGAATCTCGCGGACACCCGCAGCGCTCGGCGACCGCCTGCGCCGCCGGCCCCGGAGTCGCGATGACGACCATGGTGACCGCCTCGCGCGCGAGCACGTCCTCGAGCGCGTCGAGCGGCTCGACCACCAGCCGCCCCGCCGGACGCGTGCCCACCACCTCCGGGGAGACGTCCAGCAGCGCCACGACCTCGAAGCCGCGCTTGGTGTAGCCCGAGTAGTTGGCCAGCGCGTGCCCCAGGTTGCCGATGCCGATGATGGCGAGCCGGTGCACCGATCCGAGGCCCAGCGACTCCGCGATGACCGCCGACAGGGACGCGACGTCGTAGCCGACCCCCCGCGTGCCGAACGAGCCCAGGTACGACAGGTCCTTGCGGAGCTGCGCCGACCCGACACCCGAGGCCTCCGCGAGCGCCGTCGACGACGTCGTGCGCACGCCGACCGCCTGGAGGTCGCGCAGGGCGCGGAGGTACTGGGGCAGTCGCGCCACCGTCGCTGCCGGGACCGCGGTCTCACCGGTCTCGATCACCGCATCCTCCTGTTCGCCTACGCCCCCTGCGGCACCGTTCATCTGCGGCTCGCGAGCCGACGCGCCAGCCTCTCGCCGTCGATCCGCCAGAACCCCTGCTGCACACCGTCGACCTCGACCACGGGCACGTAGTCGCCGTACCGGTCCTGCAGGGTAGCGGACTCGGGTCCGGAGTCGACGTCGACCTCGTGCCACGTCTCACCAGCCGTCGCGCACACGGCTGCCACGACCTCGCGCGCGTCGTCGCACAGGTGGCAGCCAGCCCGGGTGAACAGCACCACACGGTCGATGTGCGTCTGCGGCCCGTCCACAGCCACAGCGTACGCGCGCGGATAAGGTGGGCGGCATGTCCGACGCTCAGGGCGCCCCACGCCGCCAGGCCGCAGCGTTCTTCGACGTCGACAACACGGTCATCCGCGGCGCGAGCGCGTACCACCTGGCGCGTGCGCTGTACCAGCGCAAGTTCTTCGGCACGCGCGACCTGCTCCGCTTCGGGATCATCCAGGCGCGGTACCTGCTGTTCGGCGAGTCCAAGGACCAGATCGACCAGGTGCGCTCGCGCGCGCTGGGCCTGATCGCGGGCCGTTCCGTGGCGGAGGTCACCGCCGTGGGCGAGGAGGTGTACGACACCGTCCTGTCGCTGCGCATCTTCCCCGGCACCAAGAAGCTGCTCGACGAGCACATCGCCGCGGGCGACCAGGTGTGGCTCGTCACCGCGACGCCGGTCGAGATCGGGCGCCTCATCGCCCGGCGCCTCGGGGCCACGGGGTGCCTGGGCACCGTCGCCGAGCACAAGGACGGGTACTACACGGGGCGCCTCATGGGCGACCTCATGCACGGCGCCGTCAAGGCCGACGCGGTCCGCGAGCTGGCCGAGAAGGAGGACCTCGACCTCGAGGCCTCCTACGCGTACGGCGACTCGCTCAACGACCTGCCGATGATGGCGGCCGTCGGGCACCCGTGCCCGATCAACCCCGACGGGCGCCTGCGCCGTCACGCGCGCGACGTGGGCTGGCCCATCCGGGAGTTCCGCGGCCGGCGTCAGCGGGTCGCCGGACGCAGCGTCAAGACGGCGTCGTGGGCGGGCGCGGCGTGGGTGTTCGGGCTGGTCGCCCGGGCCGTGCAGCGGCAGGTGCGCAAGCGGCTCGACCTCGAGTAGCGCTGGGTCTCGACGGGGCTCGACCGGCAGGGACGGGGCTCGACCGGCTGGGACGGGGCTCGACCGGCAGGGACGGGGCTCGACCGGCAGGGCTGCCGGGAAACTCAGAGGCCCGGTCCCCTTGCGGGAGCCGGGCCTCGGAATGTCACTTCTTGTTGCGACGCTGGTGGCGCGTCTTGCGAAGCAGCTTGCGGTGCTTCTTCTTCGCCATGCGCTTGCGGCGCTTCTTGATGACGGAACCCATGAGGTCCTCCACGGTGCGGGGGTCGGTCGGCGGAACTCGTCGGTCCTCCGTCGAACCCCCGAGGGGGCGCGTCGACCAACACGAGAAAAGTCCGTCCGACAGCGTACCCGATGGGCGGCGCTGCGCGAAAAGCCACGGTCACCGCCGTCGCCCCACGCTCAGCCGTGGTGCGGGTCCAGCCCCCACAGCGGGAACACCTGCCGCCGCGTGGCGAGCACCGCACGGTCGACGTCGTCCGCCGGGTCGTAGCCGGAGCTCCAGTGCCGCCAGTCGACCGTCTCCAGGCCGAGGTAGCGGGCGGGCGGGAGCCCGGAGACCTCCTCGACGTACGTGCGCCACGTGGGCGGCAGCGGCTGGCCGAGGTCGAGGGGTGCGTGCAGCGCCTCGGCGACGAGCGACGACCACACGAGCGGCACGACGTCGACGACCGAGTAGCCCCCGCCCCCGAGCGCGACCCACCGGCCGTCGGCGAGCTCGTGCGCGAGGTCGTGCACGATGCGGGCGGCCTGCCGCAGCGCGTCGACGCCGATGCGCAGGTCGCTCAGCGGGTCCTTCGCGTGGGCGTCCGCGCCGTGCTGCGAGACGATCACCTGCGGCCGGAACTCGCGCAGCAGGGGCGGGACGACCGCGTCGAACGCGCGCAGCCAGCCCGCGGACGCCGTGCGCGCCGGCACCGGGACGTTGACCGCGTACCCCTGCGCGGCGGCACCGCCGACGTCGGCCGGCCCGCCCGTGCCGGGGAACAGCGTGCGGCCGTCCTGGTGGATCGAGATCGTCAGCACGCGCGGGTCGTCCCAGAACGCCGCCTCGACGCCGTCGCCGTGGTGCGCGTCCATGTCGACGTACGCCACGCGCTCGGCCCCGGAGTCGAGCAGGCGGCGGACCGCGGCGGCGGCGTCGTTGTAGATGCAGAAACCCGACGCGGCACCCCGGTGCGCGTGGTGCATCCCGCCGGCGATGTTCAGGCCGTGCAGCACACGGCCGTCCCAGACGGCGTCGGCGACGTCGACCGAGCCCGCCACGATGCGGGCCGCGGCGTCGTGCATCCCGGAGAACACCGGGTCGTCCTCGGTGCCCAGCCCCCGTGCGGGGTCCGGCTCGCCCGCGTCGGCCTTGCGCACCGCGGCGATGTAGTCGGCGTCGTGCACCGACTCGAGGAGCGCGTCGTCCGCGGGCGGCACCCGGACGACCTCGAGGTCGCGGGACGTCAGCAGCCCGAGCTCGTCGGCGAGGCGCATGGTCATCTCCAGGCGCGCCGGCGACATCGGGTGGCCGCGCCCGAAGTCGTACTGCAGGAGCTCAGGGCTCCATACGAGACGCGCGAGAGGCATGAATGTCACGGTATCCGACCTCGTGGCAGAGTTGGCCGAGCGTCTTGGAGATGACACGGGGAGGGCAGGGATGGCGCAGGGGCACGGCAGCCTGCTCGGTCTGCGCGATCTCGTCGACCGCGTCGCCCGCCGCTCCCCGGCCCGCCTCGCCGTCACCGTGTTCCTCGGCGTGTGCGTCGTCTTCACGATCCTGCTCGCCGCGCCCTGGGCGACGTCGAGCGGGAGGTCCGCGCCGTTCGTCGACGCGCTGTTCACCGCCGTCTCCGCCGTCTGCGTGACCGGGCTGACGGTCGTCGACACGGGCACCTACTGGTCCACGTGGGGCCTCGTGGTCATCCTGCTCGCCATCAAGGTGGGCGGCTTCGGCGTCATGACGCTCGCGTCGATCCTCGGCCTTGCGGTCTCGCGCCGGATCGGCCTGACGCAGCGCATGCTCACCGCGTCGGAGACCAAGACCGACCGCCTCGGCGAGGTCGGCTCGCTGGTGCGCGTCGTCATCGTGACGACGACGTCGCTCGAGCTGGTCGTGACCGCGATGCTGCTGCCGCGGTTCCTCGCGCTGCACGAGTCGTTCGGCACGGCCGCGTGGCACTCGCTGTTCTTCGGCGTCTCGGCGTTCAACAACGCCGGGTTCGTCCCCACGAGCGAGGGACTCGCACCCCACGTCGGCGACTGGCTGCTGAGCATGCCGATCGTCCTCGGCGTGTTCGTCGGCGCGCTCGGCTTCCCCGTGGTGCTCAACATCATGAACACCCAGCGCAAGCGGCAGAAGCACTGGGCGCGCTGGTCGCTGCACACGAAGCTCACGGTCGTCACCTCCCTCGGGCTGGTCCTGCTCGGGTGGGTGCTGATGGCCGTCACGGAGTGGAACAACCCCGCGACGCTCGGACCGCTCGCCACCGACGACAAGGTGCTCGCCGCGCTGTTCGCGGGCGTCATGCCCCGCTCGGCCGGGTTCAGCACCGTCGACGTCGGGTCGATGCAGCAGGAGACGTGGCTCATCACGGACGCGCTCATGTTCGTCGGTGGCGGCTCGGCGTCCACGGGCGGCGGCATCAAGGTGACCACGCTCGCCGTCATGCTGCTCGCGATCCGCGCCGAGGCGCGCGGCGACCGCGACATCGAGGCGTTCGGCAAGCGCATCCCGCGCGACACGCTGCGCATCGCCATCGCCGTCGTCTTCCTCGGGGCGACCGCCGTGCTGGTCTCCACGCTCGCCCTCATGGAGATCTCGGGGCACCCGCTCGACCGGTCGCTCTTCGAGGTCATCTCCGCGTTCGCGACCTGCGGGCTGACGACGGGCATCACCCCCGACCTGCCCGACGCCGGCAAGTACCTGCTGAGCACGCTGATGTTCGTCGGCCGTACCGGGACCATGACGTTCGCGGCCGCGCTCGCGCTGCGCGACCGGCGTCGCATCGTCCGGTTCCCCGAGGAACGCCCGATCATTGGTTAGCCCACCCCGGGGGTCGACCTCGTCGACCCCGGGTGACCGAAGGAGTAGTCGAGTGCCTGAGAAGACCAAGAAGGAGCAGGATCGCGACGCCGGTGTGCTCGTCATCGGGCTCGGCCGCTTCGGGTCGGCGATCGCCGCGACGCTCGACCGGCTCGGGCAGGACGTCCTGGCGGTCGAGCGCAACGAGACGCGCGTGACGCAGTGGTCGGGGCGGCTCCCCCTCGTGCAGGCCGACGCCACCAACCCCGAGGCGCTCGACCAGCTCGGCGCGCGCGACTTCGGCGTCGCCGTCGTCGGCATCGGCTCGTCGCTCGAGGCGTCCGTGCTCGTGACCGCGAACCTGGTGGACATCGGCACCCCGCAGATCTGGGCGAAAGCCGTGACGGCCGAGCACGGCCGCATCCTCCAGCGCATCGGTGCGCACCACGTCGTCTACCCCGAGTCGGACGCCGGTGCCCGCGTCGCGCACCTCGTCAGCGGCAAGATGCTCGACTACATCGAGGTCGAGGACGCGTTCGTCATCGTCAAGATGCGCCCGCCGCAGGAGATGCAGGGCTTCACGCTCGCCCAGTCCGACATCCGCCGGAAGTACGGCGTGACGGTCATCGGCGTGAAGTCCCCGGGCCGCGAGTTCGTCTACGCGACGCCGGAGACCCGCGTGGCATCCTCCGACCTGATCGTGTGCAGCGGCCAGGAAGAGGTGCTGGAGCGCTTCGCCTCGCGGCCGTAGCCGGGGGCTATTTCGGCCAGGTCTTGCGCACCGAGTAGTTGAAGTGCCCGTCCACGCTGACCCACACGTCGGCGCCGTGCGAGATGCCGAGGAAGCAGTTGAGGTCCGCGTAGCCGTTGGCGTTCAGCGTGGTGGTGAACGCGTTGCCGAAAGCGTGGTCCGAGCCGCCGAAGTTGTTGTAGCAGACGAACGTGTGCCGCCCCGAAGGGAAGGTCTCGTTCGCGTGGACCCGGAACCGGGTGCAGGCGCTGCCGCACGACGTGTCGTACTGCGAGTTCAGCCCCGAGTCGGACACCCACACCTGCGGCGCGGGCGGCGGGGCGTCGGTCGACCCGCTCGCGCTGCCCCCGGTCGTCGTCCCCGCACCGTTGGTCGCCGACGTCGTCACCGTGTACGACTTGCCGTAGCCGCCGGCCACGTCGATGCGCCCGGTACCCGTGCCCGACGACGACTCGCTGCCCGTCAGGCGCCAGCTCACGGTGCCCGTGTCGCCGTTCCAGGAGCTCGGACCGTTGACGGTGAAGTACCCGTCCGTGGCCGACGTCTTGGTCCACGTGACCGTGGGTGCCGACGGCACGCCGTACGCCTTGACGCCGTTCGACGCCTTGCTCGCGTCCGAGGTGCCCGCGGCGTTGCTCGCCTTGACCGTGAACGTGTACGTGGCCCCGGTGGTCAGGCCCGTGAAGCGGACGCTCGTGCCCGTGGTCGACATCGTCTTGCCGTTGGACGCGGTGACCGTGTAGCCCGTGATCGGCGAGCCGTTCCCGTCGGCTGCCTTCCAGGAGACCACCGGCGTGCCCTGGTCGTCCGTGGCGGTGACCCCCGTGGGCGCCATCGGGCGGCCGTACGGCGTCACGGAGTTCGACTGCGGGCTGGTCGGTCCCTCGCCGGCCTTGTTCTCGGCCGACACCGCGAAGGTGTACGCCGCCTTGGTGTCCAGGCCGGTGAAGGACGTCGAGGTCCCGGTGACCTTGCGGTTCTGCTCGATGACGGCGCCGTTGCGGTAGACGTCCAGGTAGTAGGCCTTGACCGCGTCGCCGTTGTCCACGGGCGACGACCACGTCACGTCGATCCGCCCGCCGGCGGTCGTGTCGAACCGGGTCGCCCTCGGGGCCGCCGGGGCCTCCGGCTTGCCCGCCGGGACCATGGTGGCCGACCACGCGCCCCAGTCCGACGGGTCCGGTGCGGCGTTGACCGCCTGGACCCGCACGCGGTACGCCGTGCCGTTCGTCAGGCCGTCCCAGACGATCTCCTCGCCCGGCACCCCCGTCTTCTGCACCTGGCCCGAGGCAGGGGCCGGCGAGATCTCCAGGTTGACCGACGAGATCGGCGACCGGTCGGTGTACGACGCGTTCTCCCACCTGACGGTAAGGAACCCGTCGCCGAACTCGAGCGTCGGCGCGGCCGGCGGGTCGGGCTTCTCGTCCGGCCGGGCGGGCGCCGACGCGGGCGACGGGTCGGAGTCGCCGACGACGTTGGTCGCGACCACGGTGAACGTGTAGGTGACGTTGTTCGTCAGCCCGTCCACCGTGCACGTCGTCGTCGCGCAGTCGAACGTGTCACCCTCGTTCGAGGTCACGGTGTACCCGGTGATCTCGGCGCCGTTGTTCTGCGGCGGCGTCCAGGACAGCACGACCGTCTCGGACCGCACCTCCTCGACGGCGGGGGCCCGGGGGGCCTCGGGCACGCCCAGCACGTTGACCGTGATGCGGCCCTCCACCAGGCGGTCGGGGTCCTTGGTCGCGTCCTGCACGCGGTACGAGGCGACCAGGGTGCCGACGAAGTGCTCGGCCGGGGTGATGACGACCTGGTCGCCGTCGACGACGGCGACGCCCTCACCGGTCTCCACGCCGGCCGCGATCACCTCGAGGCCCTTCGGCTCGAAGGGGTCCATGTCGTTGGCGAGCACCGGCACGGACACCGGCTTGCCCTGGTGGGCGTCGTCGACGACGTCGGGGTTCGCCTTGGGCAGCGGACGCGTCGAGGCGACCACCGACACGGCGAGCACGCCGTCGACCGCCGGGTGCTGGCCGTCGGTCACCGTGAAGGGCACGGGGACGGTGACGCCCTTGACCAGGTCGGGCGTCGCCTGCAGCGTCACGGTGCTGCCGGTCGTCGTCGCGGTGATCCCGTCGGGCATCGTCCCGAGCGCGAACGTCAGGGCGTCGCCGTCGGGGTCGACGGCGAACCGGGCGAGGTCGACGGTGCTCTCCTCGCCGGCCGCGACCTGGCTCGACGGCTGGCCCGGGTCGGGCGGCAGGTTCTCGGGCGGCAGCACCGTGATCGGCACCTGCACGACGGCGCTGTGCGCGTCGTCCTGCGGCCCCGCACCCAGGCCGTCGGTCACCAGCACGCTCACCGCGGCAGGCCCGACGTACTCCGCGTCCGACGTGTAGACGAGGCGGCGCTCGTCCTGCACCACCGCGGTGCCCGCGACGGCGGACGCGCTGGCCGGGTCCGCGACCCGGGCGGCACCGCCCTGCGCCACGACGACCGCGTCCTGCAGGTCCACGGTCAGCGGCTCCCCCGACCTCACCTGGAGAGGCGAGAAGCCCGGCTTGAGCATCGGCGCCGGCCCCTGCTGCTCCAGCGGGTCGTCGCCGCTCGGGCGCTTGGACGCGGGCACGTGCAGGAGCGCCTTGGCCTGCAGGCCGTCCTGGTCGGTCACCGTGTAGACGAGCACCTGGCGCTCGTCCGTGAGCCGCACCTCGACGACGCCGTCGTCCCCGACGGACGCCGTGCCGGCATCGACCGCGACGTCGAGCTCGCTCGCCGCGCCGTCCGGGTCCTCGTCGTTGTCGAGCACCTCGATCGACACCGACGCCTGGTCGAACGCGACCGCGTCGGGCAGCACCACGTCGTCGCGGGCGACCGGTGCGAGCAGCGGGGCGTCCTGCGAGATCTCGAGCGTCATCGCGCCCATGGCGCGCGCGCCCCACGTGTCCTCGACCGCGTAGTAGAAGCCGTAGGCGCCCTCGGCGTCCGGGGTGCGCACCACGATCCGGTCGCCGACGACCTTCGGGTCGAGCGGGTCCTTGGCCTCGATCGCGCCGGGCACCAGGCCGACCTGGTCGCCGTCGGGGTCGGTGTCGTTGACCAGCGGGGCGGCCGCCACGTTGCGTCCCGGGCGGGCGTGCACGACGTCGTCCTCGGGGACCGGGGCGTGGTTGGTGTCGGGTGCGGGCGCGATGCCGATCTGCACCGTGCCCTCGGCCTTCGCGCCGCGAGCGTCGACGACGGCGTAGGCGAGCGTGTCCTGCCCGAGCGCACCGCGCGTCGCCCGGAAGTCGATGAACTGGCCCTCGACGATCTCGGCGATGCCCTTGACCGGCGGGCGCACGATGTTGACGAGCTGCACGGAGTCGCCGTCGGGGTCGATGCCGTCGAGCGGGATGCGCACCCGCACGACGCCGCCGGAGATGACGCGCGCCTGCACGTCGGGGGGCGTCGGCGGCTGGTTCTCGTCGCCGCCGCGGATGTGGATCGTGACCTGGGCGGAGTCCTCCTGCCCGTTGGGGTCGCGCACCTTGTAGATGGCGTAGGCCGTGCCGACCTGGGCGCCGGCGCGGAAGCGCAGCCGCCCCTCGGACGTGAACAGCTCGCCCTGGCCCCCGTCGACGGTCTGCTCGAGGTCGTCCGAGAGCGTGAGCTCGAGGCCGTCGGGGTGGGTGTCGTTGGCCAGCACGTCGATGTTGACGTAGTCGCCGACCCGGACGGTGACCTCGTCGGGCTCGGCGTTGGGCGGCTGCAGGCGGTCGGGCGGCGGCACGGGCAGCACGCGGACCTCGCCGGTCGCCGTCTGGGTGCCGTTCGAGACGGTGTAGCGCAGCACGACCGCGTCGACGAGGCGGCGGGTCTCGGCGATGCGCAGCATCTGGTGGCCGAGGACGGCGACGCTCAGGCCCGAGTCCTCGGGCACGTCGACCGACTGGACGACGAGGACCCCGCCGGCCGGGTCGGTGTCGTTCGCGAGGACGTCCACCAGGGTCGCCCCGCCGGCGGGCAGCAGCGCGGTGTCCGTGACGACGACGGGTGCGCCGCCCGCGGCGCTCGGGTCCTTGACGTCGACCCGGACCACGCCGGTGGTCGTCGACGGCCCGTCGGTGACCTGGTAGAGCACGTCGTAGGACGCCGGCTCGTGGGCCAGGAACGAGAAGGTGCCGGCGTCGTAGTTGGGGCTGATCGTCGCGGGGGGCGCGTTGCTCACGCTCGCGAGGCGGATCGGGTCGCCGTTCGGGTCGCTGTCGTTCGCCAGCGGCTCGACCGTGACGGGCTGCCCGGCGGGGACGACGACGTGGTCGCCGACGGCGACGGGCGGCTTCTGGACGGCGATGACGTCCACCCACAGCGTGCCCTCGACGACCCCGCCCAGGCCGTCGCCCACGGTCACGGTGACGGCCTTGCGGCCCGTCGTCGTCCCGCCGTCGCGGTACTCGACCAGGCCGTCGGGGTAGGCGCGCGCCTCGTCGCCCGGCACGGTCGCCACGGCCGTCGCCAGGTACGTGTCGTCGCCGTCGGGGTCACGGAAGTACGGCAGCACGCGGATCTCGGCCCGGCCGCCGCGCTGCACCGTCAGGACGGGCTCGCCCGTCTGCTCGGGCGAGCGGTTCTCCGACCAGGGCACGACGCGCACGGTGACGTTCGCGTCGTCCCAGCCGCCGCGCCCGTCGCCCGCCGTGTACGGGAACGTCACGGTGCCGGTCGCGTCCTCGGGGACGACGGCCTGCAGCGCCCGGCCGCCGAGCACCTCCTGGACGGTGATCGGGACGGTGTGGACCGACGTGAGCGACGCCGTGATGACGTCGCCGTCGGGGTCGACGTCGTTGGCGAGGACGTCGAGCACCGTGGTGCGGCCGGGGCGCACGCCGAACGTGTCGTCCTGCGCGTTCGGCGGGTCCTGCTTCTCGCGGTCGACGGCGGCGTTGTCGACCATCTCGGGGGTGGGGTCGTCGGCGCTCGTGCCGTCCTGCGGACCCTCCTCGGGCCGGGTGACGTTCCAGTCGTCGACCTTCTCGAAGGAGTCCATCGCGAGCCAGACCGTCCCCGACGTGAGGTCGTTGAGGACGACGGCGCCGCGGTTGACGCGGTACTCGAGCGTCGTGGACTGGTTGATGCCGTCGAGCGTCTGGTCGACGTCGCGGTCGGTGCCCTCGCAGTCGCGCACGACCTGGCCGGTGCCGGACCACGCGGCGTAGAGGCAGCCGCCGAGCTGGACGGGGGCGGCCGGGTTCGAGCCCGAGACGCGGCGCAGGGTCGACGCGCCGCCGTCGAGCGGCTGGGTGACGAGCGCCGACGACGTCGCGTAGGCCACCGCGTCAGCCTTCGCCCCTGGCTGCTGGAGCTGGGCGCCCTGCGCGTCGGCGACGTCGACCACGTCGCCCGAGGGGAGGCGGAGGCGCCCCTGGGTCCGGTCCAGGACGACGGCGTCGTCGCCGACCGTGGTGACGACGACGTCGTCGCCCGGGCGCATCAGGCCGAGCGCCGAGGACCTCGCGTCCTCGCCCGGCTCGACCGTCCACAGCGTGTCGTGGCTCGGGACGACGGCGTGCGCGACGCCCGTCTCGGAGACCACCAGCCGCGCGGTGCCGTCGAGCTCGGCGGTCGGGTCGTCCTCGGCGGTGTCGAGACCGGGCAGCCGCGCGAGCGTCGTGACCCACAGCGCGCCCGACTCGTCGTCGAGCACGGCGACCGTGCCGCCGCCCAGCGCGACCTGGGCGCCGGCGGGCAGCTTCGTGGTGGAGGAGAAGTTGAGGTGCGCGACGTCCACGACCTTCGCGGCCGACGAGCCGTCGTCCGCCACGAGCACGGCGCGGGCCTGCTGGTCGATGTCGAAGGCCGCGCTGCCCGCCAGGAGGGTGCCGTCCAGGGTGCCGGCGCTGGTGTTGAACCTGCCGACCATGCCGGAGGCCTGGTTGGTGACCCACACGCCGGAGTCGTTGAGCTCGAGGTCGGCCGTGGCCTCGCCCTCGGAGACGACGGCCGCCACGACGACGCCTGCGGCCAGCGCGAGCACCGTCGTACCGGACACGGCCTTGCGGTGATCGGCGCGTCGCGGAAAGAGCCGCACAGTTCTCCTCGACCCTCGTGCGCCACCGGCGCCCTGGCGCGCAGGGGCCTGACCTGCGCGGGCACAGCATAGGGGCCGGTGCCGGGAGACGTCGTCGCGTCTCGAACTGCGGGGCGCTACTCCGTGCGGCGGCGCAGCGTCAGCACCCCGAGCACGACGGCGCCGACGATCCACAGGACGATGACCCCGATCGCGCCGCGGACGTCCGCCCAGCCCGCACCACGGGCGAGCTGCTGGAGCGACTCGACCGCGTACGTCAGCGGGAGCGCGCGGCTGATCCACTCGAGGATCTCCGGCATCTGGTCGCGCGGCATGATGATGCCCGCCGTCAGGAGCTGCGGGATGATCACCGCCGGCATCATCTGCACGGCCTGGAACTCCGTGCGCGCGGCCGCCGACGCGGCCAGGCCCAGGGTGCAGCCCAGCACGGCGTCGAGCAGCGCGACGAGTACCACGAGCCCCAGCGGCCCGGCGACGTCCATGCCCACGAGCAGCGCGAACCCGACGACGACGACGGCCTGGACGGCCGCGAGCACGCCGAACGCGATCGCGTACCCGGCCACGAGGTCGCCCTTGCGCAGCGGGGTCGTCATGAGCCGCTCGAGGGTGCCGCTCGACCGCTCGCGCTGCGTGGTCACGCTCGTGACGAGGAACATCACGAAGAGCGGGAAGAACCCGACGAGCACCGGGCCGAACTGGTTGAGCACGGGGGTGCCGTCGAACATCCAGGCGACGATGCCGACGATGAGGCACGGCGCGAGCATGATCAGCGCGACCGTGCGGTGGTCGTGGCGGAGCTGGTTCAGCACGCGGCCGGCGGTGGCGAGGGTGAGGCTCATCGGGCACCTCCGGCGGCGTTCGCACGGTCGATCAGCGTGAGGAACCCGCGTTCGGCGTCGGGCGCCCCGGTGTCCTCGAGCAGCGCGTCCGGGGTGGTGTCGGCGAGGAGGACGCCCGCTCGCAGGAGGAGCAGTCGGTCGCAGCGGGTGGCCTCGTCCATGACGTGGCTGGAGACCAGCAGCGTGCGGCCCGCCTGGGCGATCCGGTGGAAGAGGTCCCACAGGTCGCGCCGCAGCACGGGGTCGAGCCCGACGGTCGGCTCGTCGAGCACGAGCAGCTCTGGCTCGGCGACGAGGGCCGCGGCGAGCGAGACGCGCGAGCGCTCGCCACCCGACAGCGAGACGACCTGCTGCTTCTCGTGGCCGCCGAGGTCCACGGCCTCGACGGCCCGGGCGACCGCGGCCGACGCGGCCCCGCCCCGCAGGCCGGCGAGCGCCGCGAAGTGCCGCAGGTTCTCGACGACGGACAGGTCGGTGTAGACCGAGGCGTCCTGCGTCACGTACCCCACCCGGTGGCGCAGCGACGGGGCGCCGGCGGGCTCGCCGAGCACCGTGAGCTCGCCGCTGACGTTGGCCTGCACGCCCACGACGGCGCGCATGAGCGTCGTCTTGCCGGACCCCGAGGGACCGAGCAGCCCGACGACCTGCCCGACCGGCACGTCGAGGTCGAGGCCTTCGAGGATCGTCTTCCCGCCGCGGACGACGTGCAGCCCGCGTCCGCGGACCGCGGGGACTGGACCGCCGTTATTCACCATGTGATGAATTCTGCTCCTGCGCGGGCGTGGGCACAAGAGGCCCCAGATCCCCCTGCAGGTACCTCTGCAGCGTCGGCCCCACCAGCTCGGCCACCTGCGCCGCGGGCATCGACGCGAGCGGCTCCAGCCCGACGACGTAGCGCGCGAGCAACACCCCCACCATCTGGGTCGCCGCGAGCGTGGCACGCAGGCGGGCGCCCCGCGGGTCGAGCCTCGCCGCGATCGGGCCGAGCACCTCCGCCCCGAGGAAGGCGGGCAGGAGGGCGCGCCGCTCGGGGTCCGCCAGCGCCACGGGCAGCGCGATGCGCAGGCCCGCGCCGCCGTCGGTGTCCCACACCTCCAGGACGTGCCGCACGATCCGCTCCCCGAGCCCGTCGAGCGGTCCCTCGACGGCGGCGCGCGCCACGGTGCCCGGGTCGATCTCGGCCAGGCCGATCGTCGCCGCGAACAGGTGCGCCTTGTCGCCGAACCAGTGCCGGACCGTGCCCGGGTCCACGCCGGCGCGCCGCGCCACGGCCCGCATCGACGCCGCCTCGTAGCCCTGCTCGAGGAAGACCTCGCGCGCGGCCGCGACGATCTCCCCGCGGGTGTCGTGCCCCGCGGGGCGGCGCCCACGGCGCGTACCGGACCGGTCTGCCACGGGGCCATTCAACCGCGCACGCCGCCGGCTGCGACGCCATCGGGCAGCCCAGCGGGTCTGTAGCGTTCAATCTGCGGGAAACGCAGCGTAGAAACTGCAGGAAATGTAGTGTTCGAGATGCGGGAGATGTAGCGTAGCCCGCATGGACGCCTACCGGCAGCGGGTGCTGGACGCCGTGCTCGACGACGTCGGCGGCGAGTTGCCGGCCATCGAGATCTACGGCGCCAAGGGAGTCGGGAAGACGGCGACCGCCCTCCGGCGGGCGCGCTCGGTCATCCGGCTCGACCTGCCCGACGAGCGTGCGCTCCTCGACGCGGACCCTGACCGGCTGCGCCGCCTCGACCACCCCGTCCTCGTCGACGAGTGGCAACTTATGCCGTCCGTATGGGACTACGTGCGACGGGCCGTCGACGACCATGTCGGGTCGTTCTACCTCACCGGGAGCTCGGTCCCCGTCGATGCGCCCACCCACACCGGCGCCGGTCGCATGGTCTCGTTCCGCATGCGACCCCTCAGCCTCGCGGAACGCGGCCTCGAGCAACCCACGGTCAGCCTCTCCGCCCTCCTGGCCGGCGCACCGCAGAGCACCGCCATCAGCGGTGACACCGAGATCGCGACTCCGCAGTACGCGCACGAGATCGCCGCCTCGGGGTTCCCCGACATCCGCGACCTGTCCGCTCGCGCCCGAACCGCACGGCTCGAGGGGTACGTGCACGCGATCGTCCAGCGCGCCTTCCCGGAGCAGGGTCTGCAGGTCCGCAAGCCGCACGTGCTCCGCTCGTGGATGACCGCGTACGCAGCCGCAACCTCCACGACCACCACGTACTCACGCATCCTCGACGCGGCGACGCCGGGCGAGTCCGACAAGCCGGCACGCTCGACGGTCCAGGCATACAGGGACACGCTGGCGGACCTGTGGATGCTGGACCCCATCCCCGCCTGGAGCCCGTCGCACAACCACCTCGCACGCCTGACCAAGGCGCCCAAGCATCAGCTGGCCGATCCCGGCCTCGCCGCGCACCTGCTCGGAGTCGACGAGGACGCCCTGCTGGCGGGCCTGGACACCCGGAACGAACGCCTGCGGGAAGGCACCCTGCTCGGGGCACTCTTCGAGAACCTCGTCGGACAGAGTGTGCAGGTCTATGCGGAGGCGGCCGACGCCCATGTCGGCCACCTCCGCACGGAGCGGGGCGATCACGAGGTCGATCTCGTCGTGGAACGGCGCGACGGCCGCCTCGTGGCGATCGAGGTCAAGCTCAGCGCCTCACCGACCGATCGCGAGCTGCGACACCTGCACTGGCTGAAGGCCGAGCGCCCCGGCGAGATCGCCGACCTCGTCGTCGTCACGACGGGTAGGCATGCCTACCGTCGCCACGACGGGGTCGCCGTCGTACCCGCCGCTCTTCTGGGCCCCTGACGTCAGGCCCGCACGAGCCGCAGCATCGTCCAGCTCACGGGCGGCAGCGTCGCGGACGCCCGCCCGTCGACGGCCTTCGCGGTGTCGTTCTCGCGCGGGAGGACCGAGGTCTCGTCGTCGGCCGTCGCGGTCCACGTGTGGTCCGCGTTCGACAGCGTGACCGCCTCCGCGACCTCGAGCCCGGCGAACCCGCGCAGGTCGACGTCGAGGGTGAGCTCGGAGTCGAGCGAGCGGTTGACCGCGA
>CBINDH010000007.1:0-25206 GCA_966249365.1 uncultured Xylanimonas sp.
TCGTCGCGGCCCGCGAGCGAGACGAGCGACTCGGGCGCGCCCTCGTCGGACGGCTCACCCAGCGCGGGCGCGGGGTACCAGGTGTCGAGCGTGACGGGAGCCTCGGTTCCGAGGACCTCGGGCAGCGTGACGGTGGCGAGGCCGTGGCCCCAGGCAGTGCGGGTCATGGGGTCAGGGTAGTCGTGGCCGGTAGGGTCGAATCCGTGACGTCCACCGCTGAGCCCGCCGTCCCGCCCGCCGACGCCGCCCCCGTCGGCCTGCTCGCCCTCGCCGAGGAGGCCCGCCCCGGCGGCCCGGGCGACGACCTCGTGGCGCTGCTCGCCGCGGTGTGCGACATCGAGTCCGTCTCGGGCAACGAGAAGGCGCTCGCCGACGCCGTCGAGGTCCTGCTGCGCGCCCAGCCGCACCTCGAGGTGGTCCGCGACGGCGACTGCGTCGTCGCCCGCACGAACTTCGGACGCGCGCGGCGCGTCGTGCTCGCCGGGCACCTCGACACCGTGCCGCTGGCGCACCCGGCCAACCTGCCGACCCGGCTGGTCGACGGCGAGCTCTGGGGCCGCGGCACGGTCGACATGAAGTCCGGCATCGCCGTCATGCTGGCGCTCGCGGTCGACCTCGGCCGGCCTGGCGTGGAGCCGGGCACCGACCTGACGTACGTCTTCTACGACCAGGAGGAGGTCGAGGCCGTGCGCAACGGCCTGGGCCGCCTGGCCCGGCACCGTCCCGACCTGCTCGAGGGCGACTTCGCGATCGTCGGGGAGCCGTCGGACGGGGGCATCGAGGGCGGGTGCAACGGCACGATCCGGGTCGAGGTCAGCACCCACGGGGTGGCGGCGCACTCGGCCCGTGCGTGGGCGGGGGTCAACGCGATCCACCTCGCTGCGCCGATCCTCGACCGCCTCGCGGCGTACCAGGCCCGCGAGGTCGAGGTCGACGGCCTCGTGTACCGCGAGTCGCTGGGCGCCGTCGGCATCCGCGGGGGAGTGGCGGGCAACGTGGTGCCCGACTCGTGCGTGGTCACCGTGAACTACCGGTTCGCGCCGTCGCTGTCGCCCGCGGGAGCCGAGCGACACCTGCGCGAGCTGTTCGACGGGTTCGACGTCGTCGTCACGGACGCCGCGCCCGGGGCGCGCCCGGGGCTGGACGCGCCGCTGGCCGCCGCGTTCGCCGCCGCGGTGCTCGCCGTCACGGGCGGCACCCCGCGCCCCAAGTACGGCTGGACCGACGTCGCGCGCTTCGCGGACCTCGGCATCCCCGCGGTGAACTTCGCCCCCGGCAACCCGCTGCTCGCCCACAAGGACGACGAACGCGTGCCGGTCGAACAGCTCGCGCTGTGCCGCGACGCGCTGCGCGCCTGGCTGCTCGCGTGACCCCTCTGGAGGGCCCCGCCGCCGTAGGGTGAAGGCATGACCTCCGACGACGGCGTCGCGCAGCGCGGAGCGGGGTACCGGAAGGGCCCCGTGCTGCTGCGCGGTACGCAGATTCCCGAGCAGACCACCGACCAGCGCCTCCTCGCCGGCCCGAGGGACACGGACTGGCTGCACAACGACCCGTGGCGGGTCATGCGCATCCAGTCGGAGTTCGTCGAGGGCTTCGGCGCACTGGCGGAGGTCGGCCCCGCCGTGTCCGTGTTCGGTTCCGCGCGCACCCCGCGCGACCACCCGGACTACGCCGCGGCCGAGCAGGTCGGCAGCGACCTCGTGAACGCGGGGTACGCGGTCATCACCGGGGGCGGTCCCGGCGTCATGGAGGCGGCCAACAAGGGCGCCGCCGAGGCTGGCGGCCTGTCGATCGGGCTCGGCATCGAGCTGCCGTTCGAGCAGGGCATGAACGAGTACGTGAACCTCGGCGTGAACTTCCGGTACTTCTTCGCCCGCAAGACGATGTTCGTCAAGTACGCGCAGGGCTTCATCGTCCTGCCTGGCGGGTTCGGCACGTTCGACGAGCTCTTCGAGGCCCTGACGCTGGTGCAGACGCACAAGGTCACCGGGTTCCCCGTCGCGCTCGTCGGCAAGGACTACTGGGAGGGCCTGCTGGCGTGGCTGCGGGGCCCGGTGGCCGAGCGCGGCATGATCTCGGCGGCCGACCCCGACCTGCTGCACCTGACGGACGACCCGACGGAGGCCGTGAAGTACGTGCTCGAGCGCGGTGCCGAGCTCGCGGCGGTCGAGCGGGCGGCCGTGGCCGCGTCGGCGCAGGACACGCCCGAGGCGTGACGACACCCGAACCGGTGGTGCCCCCGGGCGGGGTACCCCTGGTGCTGCGCGGCCGCGAGCTGGGCCTCGGCGAGGACGGCTCGCGCCGCGGCGTCGTCATGGCCATCCTCAACCGCACCACGGACTCGTTCTACGCGCCCGCCCGCAAGCCCGACGACGGTGCCGCGCTCGACGCCGCCCGCCGCGCGTGGGAGGACGGCGCCGAGATCCTCGACGTCGGCGGCGTGCGGGCGGGCGTCGGGCCCGAGGTCGACGACGCCGAGGAGATCCGGCGCGTCGTGCCGTTCGTCGCGCGCGTGCGCGCCGAGCTGCCCGACCTGGTCATCTCGGTCGACACGTGGCGGGCGAGCGTCGCCCGCGAGGCGATCGCCGCGGGCGCCGACCTCATCAACGACACGTGGGCGGGGACCGACCCGGAGCTCGTCGAGGTGGCGGGCGACGCGGGCGTCGGCGTCGTCTGCTCGCACACGGGCGGTGCGACGCCGCGGACCGACCCCCACCGGGTCGCGTACCCGGCGCCCGAGGGTGCCGCGGACGGGCGGGACGGCGTCCTGCACGACGTCGTCACGACGCTGCTGCGGGGCGCCGAACGAGCGGTGGCCTGCGGCGTTCCCGCCGCGAGCGTGCTCGTCGACCCGACGCACGACTTCGGGAAGAACACGTGGCACTCGCTTCACCTGCTGCGGCGCACCCAGGCGCTCGCCGGGCTCGGGTACCCGCTGCTGATGGCGTTGTCCCGCAAGGACTTCATCGGCGAGACGCTCGGGCTGCCGCCCGATCAACGGCTCGAGGGCACCCTCGCGGCGACGGCCTTGGCGGCCTGGCTGGGCGCACGGGTGTTCCGCGCCCACGACGTCGTCGCGACCCGGCGTGTGCTCGACCTCGTCGCGGCGGTCCGTGACGAGGCGGTCCCCGAGCAGGTGCTGCGCGGTCTCGCCTGAACAACGATTGTGGGACGCGGTTCCATGACGAGCGATGGCGTGAACTAGACTGTGTCCTGGCGAAACGACCGCACAACGGAATGGAGTGCCACAGATGGCTGCGATGAAGCCGCGCACGGGTGACGGCCCCCTGGAGGTCACCAAGGAGGGACGCGGCATCGTCATGCGGGTCCCGCTCGAGGGCGGCGGCCGTCTGGTCGTCGAGCTCAATGCCACCGAGGCGAGCGAGCTCGGAGAGGCGCTGAAGGCCGTCGTCGCCTGACGTGCGCAGAGTGTCGACCCGGAGCGCGGGGCAGGTCTCCTGCCCCGCGCTCCGTCGTCCTACGCCTGCTTGACGGCGAGCAGCAGCCCGTCGCCGACCGGCACCATCGCCGGGACGAGCAGCGCGTCGTCGAGCACCGACCACGCGAGCTCGCGCGCGGCCACGGTCGCCTCGTCCTGGGCTGCGGGGTCGATGACGCGCCCGTCCTGCAGGGCCCCGTCGACGACGAGGACCCCGCCGGGGCGCAGCAGCCGGAGCGCCTCGACGGCGTAGTCGAACCAGGTGTGCGGCTCGCCGCCGATGAGCACGAGGTCGTAGGCGCCGTCGGCGAGCCGGGGGAGTACCTCGTCGGCCCGGCCGGCGATCGCTCGGGTCCGGTTCTGCGGCACCCCGGCCTCGGCGTACGCGAGGCGGGTCACGCGCAGGTGGTCGGCGCACGGGTCGACCGTCGTCAGGACGCCGTCGTCCGGCATGCCGCGCAGGAGCCAGAGCGCCGCGACGCCGGCGCACGTGCCGACCGCGACCACGGCCCGCGCGACCACCGCGGCCGCCATGACGGACAGCATCGCCCCGGCGCCGGGCGAGACGGGGACGCAGCCGAGCTCCGCGGCGCGCTCCCGGGCCCGTGCCAGCACCTCGTCCTCCGCGACGAACCCCTCGGCGTACAGCCGGGCGGCGCTGGCGGCGTCGGCAGTGATGTGATCCTCCGGCAGGGGGACGCGGACAAAGAGTGAAAGTCTGGCACCGAGCGGGTTCGGCCCGCAGGGATGCTAGCGCTCCCATGACACGATGGTTCCGATGAGCAGCCTGGAAGTCGTCGACGCGGCCGACGCCGCACCGGTCCAAGACGCCGCCGAGACGTGGACGCCCCCGACGTGGGACGAGATCGTGCGCGAGCACTCGGCGCGCGTGTACCGGCTGGCGTACCGGCTGACGGGCAACCGGCAGGACGCCGAGGACCTGACGCAGGAGACGTTCCTGCGCGTCTTCCGGTCGCTGTCGGGCTACAAGCCGGGCACGTTCGAGGGCTGGCTGCACCGCATCACCACCAACCTGTTCCTCGACTCGGTGCGCCGGGCCAAGCGCGTGCGCATGGACGCCATGGGCGACGAGGCGGCATCGGTCGTCGACGACCACGCCGCCTCCACGCCCGAGCGCGGGTTCGAGCACGCCCACCTCGACAACGACGTGCAGGCCGCGCTCGACGCGCTGCGGCCCGAGTACCGCGCGGCGGTCGTGCTGTGCGACATCGAGGGCCTGTCCTACGAGGAGATCGCGGTGACGCTCGGCGTCAAGCTCGGCACGGTGCGCTCGCGCATCCACCGGGCGCGGGCCCAGCTCCGCCGCGAGCTCGCCCACCGCGAGGCGGACCGATGAGCGCGCACCTCGGGGACTGGCTCAGTCCGCTCGCCGACGGGCAGCTTCCGCCCGCGCAGGCCGAGCGGGCGCTCGCGCACGTGGCGGTGTGCCGCACGTGCGCCGCCGGGCTCGAGGCCGAGCGGGCGGCGCGGGCGGCGCTGGCGTCCGCCGCCGACGTCGCCGTCGCGCCCGACCTCGCCGACCGCCTCATGGCTCTGTCCGAGACCGTGCCGCCGACGGCGGGCGACCCGCTGCGCGACCGGCCCGCCGGTGCGCCCGGGCCCGCGGCCGGGTTCGACCCGCCGCTGACGGGCGACCTCGCGGCGGCCTCGCGACAGCGCCGCGTCCGGCGCGGCATCGGCCTCGGCATCGGCGGGATGGGCCTGGCGGCCGCGGCGCTCTTCGCGGCGGGCGAGGTCCCCGTCGTCGTCCCCGACCCGACGCCCGCGCAGGCGCTGACGCTGCTGGCCCGCACGGCCCCCGGCGGGAACGCCGCCGGCGACGACCTGAGCGCGACGTTCGCGAGCGCGTCCCCCGACGCGGCGCTGCTGTGGGTGTCCGAGCACGGCTGGGCGGGTCCGGGCGTGCTGCCTGACGGGCTCGAGGTCTCGACGCTGCGGCTCGTGGGCGAGGACGCGCAGGTGCTCGAGCTGGACCTTGCCGGCGCCGCGGGCCACGTCGTCGTCCGTGAGCAGCGCGGGCTGCTCGCCCCGGTGCCCGACGCGACCCAGGACGTGCTGGGCGGTCGCACCGTCACGGTGCTCTCGACGGCGCCGTGGCACGTGGCGTGGCAGGCCGGCGACGTCGTCGTGGACGTCGCGGCGGACGTGCCGCGCGACGTGCTCGAGGCGGTGCTCGCGGCGTTCCCGGCCGACCGGTTCGACGCGGGCGTGCTGCCCCGCATCGCCCGGGGCTGGACCACGGTGCGCACCGCGGTGGCGGACGCCTCGCCGTGAGCCATGTGTGGCGCGGGACCACCGCAGCACATCTGGACGTAACACGGCGCGGTTAGGCTGGCCGCGTGTTGTTCGACATCAACGGCGGCGAGTTCCTCATCATCGTGGTGCTCGCGCTCATCCTCATCGGGCCGGAGCGCCTGCCGCAGTACGCGGCGCAGCTCGCGCGCCTGGTCAGGAGGCTGAAGTCGCTCGCGGCCGACGCGAAGGAGCGTGTCTCCGACGAGCTGGGGCCCGAGCTCGCCGACGTGGACTGGTCGAAGCTCGACCCGCGGCAGTACGACCCCCGGCGCATCGTGCGCGACGCCCTGCTCGACGACGGACCTCTCCTCGGCGAGCCGTCGACGAGCCGCTCGGCCGCGACGAACCCCGCGTCCACGACGCCCGCGCCCACGGCCCCCGCAGGGGCGGGACCCGCCCCGTTCGACCCCGAGGCCACCTGAGGGTCCGTCGCCACCGCGGGCCGCCCGAGGCGCCCGCACGCCGTGCGCCCGCATTGCGGTGCAGCCCTCCGAACCTGTCAGAATGAGGCCCATGTCGTTCCCCGCTCCATCCGGCGACGCCGCCACCGCGGCCGTCGCCGACCGCCGCCCCCGCATCCTGTCCGGCATGCAGCCCACCGACGGCTCGCTCCACCTGGGCAACTACATCGGCGCACTGCGGCAGTGGGTGGCCCTCCAGGACGACTTCGACGCCCTCTACTTCGTCGCCGACCTGCACTCGCTGACGGTCAACCCGGACGCGGCGGCGCTGCGTGAGCGCACCCGCCGCACGGCCGCGCAGTACCTCGCGGCGGGCGTCGACCCGTCCCGCTCGATCCTGTTCGTGCAGTCGCACGTGCCCGAGCACGCGCAGCTCGGCTGGCTGCTGCAGTGCCAGACGGGGTTCGGCGAGGCGAGCCGCATGACGCAGTTCAAGGACAAGTCCGCCAAGCAGGGCACCGAGGGCACCACGGTGGGCCTGTTCGCCTACCCGATGCTCATGGCGGCCGACATCCTCCTGTACGACTCGGCGCTCGTGCCCGTCGGCGAGGACCAGCGCCAGCACCTCGAGCTCACGCGCAACCTCGCGGAGCGCGTCAACTCCCGCTTCGGCGAGGGCACCGTCGTCGTGCCCGACGCGCACATCGTCAAGGCCGGCGCGAAGATCCAGGACCTGCAGAACCCGTCGGCCAAGATGAGCAAGTCGTCGACCGGTGGCAAGGGCATCGTGTGGCTGCTCGAGGACCCGAAGAAGGCCGCCAAGGCCATCAAGGCCGCCGTCACGGACGCGGACGAGTCCTACGGCGTGCGGTACGACCGGGACGCCAAGCCGGGCATCTCGAACCTTCTGACGATCTTCTCGGCCGTGACGGGCCGCGAGATCGACGACATCGCGGCCGAGTACGACGGCCGCGGCTACGGCTACCTCAAGGTCGACCTCGCGGACGCCGTCGTCGAGTTCCTGGCCCCGTTCCAGGAGCGTGCGGCGACGTACCTCGCCGACCCGGCGCAGCTCGACAAGGTGCTGGCCGACGGCGCGGCGCGGGCACGGGAGATCGCCGTGCCGGTCCTGGAGCGCGTGTACGACCGCTTCGGTCTGCTGCCCCTGGCGCGCGGTTGAGGACCTGACGTGCACCTTCCGACGCGGGGCCCCGCGCAGGCGCGGATCGGCATCTCGATCGCCGTGCCCGAGCCGTGGGCGACCGCACTCCAGGAGGCCCGGCGCAGCTTCGGCGACCCGCGGGCCGAGGCGATCCCGGCGCACATCACGGTGGTCGGGCCGACCGTCGTCGACGAGGCGCTGCTCCCGGCGGTGCGCGAGCACCTGGCGAAGGTGGCGGGCGAGACGCCCGTCTTCCGGCTGCACCTGCGCGGCTCGGGCACCTTCCGGCCCGTCTCGCCGGTGGTGTTCATCAACGTGGTCGAGGGCATCGCGGAGTGCGAGCAGCTCGAGCTCGCCGCGCGCTCGGGGATCCTCGCCCAGGACTCGCGCTTCAACTACCACCCGCACGTCACGGTCGCGCACGAGCTGCCGGACCAGGCCCTGGACCGCGCGTTCGCCCAGATGTCCGGCTTCGACGCCGCCTTCGACGTCACCGCGATCTGGCTCTACGAGCACGGCGACGACGGCGTGTGGCGCCCCGAGACGCGGTTCGCCCTGCGCGGGGCGTGACACCCGCCTGACGCACCTCGGCCCGGCACGGACGACCGTGCCGGGCCGAGGCGTTCCTCGAGCGGGACGTCAGATGACGAACGCGCCGATGAGGTACGACAGCGCCACCGCGATGCCGATGTTGACCAGACCCGGTACCAGGAACGGGTGGTTGAACACGAACTTCCCGATACGGGTCGTCCCGGTGTCGTCCATCTCCACGGCCGCGAGCAGCGTCGGGTAGGTCGGGAGGATGAAGAGCGCCGACACGGCCGGGAAGGCCGCCACGGCCGCCAGCGGCGCCACGCCGAGCCCCGCGACGGCCATCGGCATCATGGCCTTGGTCGCGGCGGCCTGCGAGTACAGCAGCGCGGAGATGAACACGAGGACGACGGCGAGCAGCCAGCCGTTGTTCTGCAGCGTCTCGCCCGCGAACGCCTTGATCTCGTCGGTGTACGCCTTGACGAACGTGGTGCCGAGCCACGCGACGCCGAGCACGCAGATCGACGCCGACATACCGGACCGGAAGGTCGAGGACTTGAGGACCTCGTTCGGCTCGATCTTGGCGACCATCGCGATGACCGCGGCCGTGGCGAGCATGATGACGAGGATCGCGGCGTCACGCGTGGGCGCCTCGTGGCCCCACAGCGTCGTCGACACGACGGCACCCGCCTCGTTGGTCTCGGTCACGAGCAGACCGACGGTGTCGGAGATGAGGATGGCGTAGGTCATCACCACGAGCAGGCCGATGACGAAGATCAGCACGGACGTCTTGGCGCGCGGCTTGATGACGCGGTTCTCGCGACCGGTGATCTTGACCAGGCCCTCGGCGTGGCGGCGCTGGTACTCCGGGTCCGAGGTCAGCAGCGAGACGTCGCCCGTCCGCGAGCTGCGCGAGCGGAGCCTGTCGATGCCCATCATGACCGCCGGGGTCAGCATGGAGGCGAGGAACGTCGCGGGGATCGCGACGAGGAGGATCTGGACGTAGTCGACGCCGGTGCCGGCGAACGCGGGGTAGGCCTCGAGCGTCGCGGAGTCGGTGCCCTCCATGAGCTTGGCCATGAACACGACGGCGGCGGAGATCGGCGACGCGGTGATCGCGATCTGCGAGGCGACGACCGCCAGCGACAGCGGCCGCGACGGCTTGATGTTGTTCTCCTTGGCCACCTCGATGATGACCGGCATGGTCGAGAACGCGGTGTGGCCGGTGCCCGCCATGACCGTCATGAGCCAGGTGATGGCCGGGGCCAGGAAGTTGAGGTGCTTCGGGTGCTTGCGCAGCAGCTTGTCAGCGAGGTCGACCAGGTAGTCCAGGCCGCCCGCGACCTGCATCGCACCGATGCACGCGATGACCGCCATGATGATGGAGACCACGTCGAGCGGGATGCTCGCCGTGCTGACCGGCAGGCCGAGGATCGCGAGGACCAGCAGGCCGAGACCGGCCGCGTAGCCGATGGCGATGCCGCCGAGGCGTACGCCGAGGAAGATCGCCGCAAGGACGACCAGGAAATGCAGTGCCATCATCACTTCTCGTCATCTCCCGGAACACAAGGGGTGGGTCGGTGGGGAAGGCCCCGTTCGTCGGGGCCGTAGAAACGGCCTACAAAGACGGGATTGAGCAGGTTCTTGTCGGACAGCACTTCGTCGACCTGTTCGGCGGTGAGCAGACCCCGCTCCACGATGACCTCTTTGACCGACTTTCCTGTGCGGGCGCACTCCTTGCCGATCTCGTCGCCGGCGTGGTGCCCGAGAATCTCGTTAAACATGGTGACGATGCCGATCGACTGGCGCACATAGCGCGCGCACACCTCGCGGTTCGCCGTGATTCCGACGATGCACTTCTCGCGCAGGGTGCGCACCGCGTTCGTCATCAGCTCGAGGGACTGGAACATGGCCTGCGCGAGCGCGGGCTCCATGACGTTCAGCTCGAGCTGCCCGGCGCCGGCGGCGTGCGTGATGGTGACGTCGTTGCCCATGACGCGGAAGCAGACCTGGTTGACCACCTCGGGGATCACCGGGTTCACCTTGGCCGGCATGATCGACGACCCGGCTTGGAGCTGCGGGAGGTTGATCTCGCCCAGCCCGGCGCGCGGGCCGGACGAGAGGAGCCGCAGGTCGTCGCAGATCTTCGACAGCTTGACCGCGAGGCGCTTGACGGCCGAGTGGAGGGCGATGTACGCGCCGTTGTCGTAGGTGGCCTCGACCAGGTTCGGCGCGCCGATGATGGGCAGACCCGTGACCTCGCCGAGGTGCCGGACGGCGACGGGCGCGTATCCGGGCGGCGTGTTCAGGCCGGTCCCGATGGCCGTGGCGCCGAGGTTGACCTCGAGCAACAGCTCCGAGGCCTTCTCGAGGCGGACGACCTCTTCGGCGACGTTGACCGCGTAGCCCGCGAACTCCTGCCCGAGCGTCATGGGCACGGCGTCCTGGAGCTGGGTCCGGCCCATCTTGAGCACGTCGGCGAACTCGTCGCCCTTGGCGTCCAGCGCGCCCGACAGCTCGCGCACCTCGGCGACGAGCTTCTCGGTCAGGGTGTAGACGCCGAGGCGGAAGCCCGTGGGGTAGGCATCGTTGGTCGACTGCGAGCGGTTGACGTGGTCGTTCGGGTGGATGACGTCGTAGCTGCCCTTGGGGAACCCGCACATCTCGAGCGCGAGGTTGGCCACGACCTCGTTGGTGCACATGTTGACGGACGTCCCGGCGCCGCCCTGGAACACGTCGATGGGGAACTGGTCCATGCAGACGCCGTCGTCGAGGATCCGGTCGCACGCCGCGACGATGGCGTCGGCAATATCTGCCTGAATGACGCCGGTTTCCTTGTTCGCGAGCGCGGACGCCTTCTTGACCTGGACCATGCCGCGCACGAAGTCAGGGATCTCCTGGACGAGCACGCCAGAGATCTGGAAGTTTTCCATCGCCCTGACCGCATGGATTCCGTAATAGGCGTCTTCGGGGACGTTTTTCTCCCCGAGAAGGTCCACCTCGGTGCGTGTTCCGAGGGCGGGACCGCTAGCTTGATCTGACACGAGTGCCATCATCAGCCCTCCGTCGTTGGGGGTGCCTTGTGGGCATCGACGGACCATCTTTGGTCCGTCGGGACAATAATTCACCATATGCGCACAATCGTGCGCCGCGGCCTGAGCAAAAGCGCAGGAAAAGGCGTGTGGTGTGACCAACGAAACACCGCGACCGCCGCCGTCGGGGCCACGCGGCTAAGGTCGAGGGGTGAAGCTCCCCGCAGCCGTGGACCGCCTGCTCGAGTGGTGGAAGGACTCACGCGTGGGCCGGGCGCTCGGCTGGTACGGCGCGCGCAACGGTGCCCTGCTGTGCGGCGGGATCGCCTACTCGGCGCTCTTCTCGCTCTTCTCCGCCCTGACGATCGGCTGGACCGTCTTCTCCGCCTCGCTCGGGCGCAACGAGGGCCTGCGGGCCGCCGTGCTCGACCAGATCGACACCTGGGTGCCCGGTCTCGTCGGCACGGGCGAGCGCGACCTCGTCTCGCCCGACGCGCTGGTCCTCGAGGGCGGGCTCTCGTGGGCTACGGTCGTCGCGTCGGTCGTGTTCCTCGTCTCCGCCCTCGGCGTCATGGGGGCGCTGCGTTCCTCCGTACGCACGATGTTCGACGTGCCGCCGCTGCACGGCAACGCCGTGACCGCGCGCCTGTGGCAGCTCGCCGGGTTCGCGATCCTCGGCGTCGGGGTGGTCGCGTCGGCGGGCGCGTCGGTCGCGTCCGCGTCGGTCGGGAAGGTGGTCGAGTCGCTTCTCGGCGGGAGCCAGGCCGTCGCATGGCTCGTGCGCGTGGGTGGCGCGGCGATCGGCGTCGCGCTCGACGCAGTCGTCGTCGCCGGCATCATCGTGCTGGTCGGGGGAGCGCGCCCCCGGCGTCGGGCGCTCGTCGCAGGCGCCCTGGTCGCCGGCGTCGTGGCGGGCGTGCTGCGCTGGCTGGGCACGTCGATCGTCGTGGGCTCGGCGGGGCAGAACCCGCTCCTGACGCCGTTCGCGGCGATCGTGACCATCCTCGTGCTGGTCAACTTCCTCGCGCGGCTGCTGCTGATGGTGTGCGCGTGGATGCACGACCCGCCGCGCATGGACGAGGTCGCGCGCGCCGCCGAGATGGCGGCCGCCCTGCGGCGAACCGAGGAGCGTGAGCGGATGGTGCGCGCAGGGCGCGGCTCCAGCAGGCTCCTGGGCCCGGTCGTGCGGGGCTACCGCAGGGCGACGCTGCCCTGACCCCGGAGACGCGAACGGCCCCGGGCCGGACGCCCGGGGCCGTTCGCGCGACGCTCAGAAGGCGCGGCGGATCATCGCCTGCTTGACCTCCTGGATCGCCTTCGTCACCTGGATGCCGCGCGGGCACGCCTCGGTGCAGTTGAAGGTCGTGCGGCAGCGCCACACGCCCTCCTTGTCGTTGAGGATGTCCAGGCGCTGCTGGCCGCCCTCGTCACGGCTGTCGAAGATGAAGCGGTGGGCGTTGACGATGGCGGCCGGGCCGAAGTACTGGCCGTCCGTCCAGAACACGGGGCACGACGACGTGCACGCGGCGCACAGGATGCACTTGGTGGTGTCGTCGAACTTCGCGTGGTCGGCGGCGGACTGCAGCCGCTCGCGCGTCGGCTCGTTGCCCGACGTGATGAGGAACGGCATCACCTCGCGGTACGAGGCGAAGAACGGCTCCATGTCCACGACGAGGTCCTTGATCGCGGGCAGGCCCTTGATCGGCTCGACCGTGATCGGCTTGTCCGGGTTGACGTCCTTGAGCAGCGTCTTGCACGCCAGCCGGTTGCGGCCGTTGATGCGCATCGCGTCCGAGCCGCAGATGCCGTGCGCGCACGAGCGGCGGAACGTCAGCGAGCCGTCCTGCTCCCACTTGATCTTGTGCAGGGCGTCGAGGATGCGGTCGGTGGAGTGCGCCTCGACCTGGAACTCCTGCCCCGTGGGCTCGGGGGAGACCTCCGGGTTGAACCGACGGATCTTGATCGTGACGGTGAAGGACTTCACCTCGCCCATCGGAGCGGGCGCTGCGGCGGGTGCCGGGGCAGTGTCGAGGGTCATCAGTACTTCCGCTCCATCGGCTCGTAGCGGGTCTGGGTCACGGGCTTGGAACCGAGCACGACCTTGTAGCCGTCCAGGTGCTCGACGTGGTCGAAGTACCCCTCGACGTGCCCGTCGGCGACGTCGGACGCCGACGGCGGCCGCCGGTACGCCATGGTGTGCAGCATGTAGTTGACGTCGTCGCGCTCCGGGTAGTCCTCGCGGTAGTGGCCGCCGCGCGACTCCTTGCGGTTGAGGGCCGCCAGGACCGTGACCTCGGCGATGTCGAGCAGGAAGCCCAGCTCGATCGCCTCGAGCAGGTCGGTGTTGAAGAGCTTGCCCTTGTCCTGCACGGAGACGTTGCGGTAGCGCTTCTGGAGGTCCTTGATGGTGGCCATCGCCTCGGTGAGCGACTCGGCGGTGCGGAACACCTGCGCGTTGGCGTCCATGGTCTGCTGGAGAGCCGAGCGGATGTCCGCGACGCGCTCGCCGTCGGGCCGCGAGCGCATGTCCTCGAGCTGCGCGACGACGGCCGCGGCCGGGTCCTCGGGCAGCGGGAGGTGCTTGTCGACCGTCTTGGCGTACGCGGCCGCGGCCTGGCCCGAACGCTTGCCGAACACGTTGATGTCGAGCAGCGAGTTGGTGCCCAGGCGGTTCGAGCCGTGCACGGACACGCACGCGACCTCGCCGGCCGCGTACAGGCCGCGCACGACGTTGCGGCCGTCGCGCAGGACCTCGCCCTGCACGTTGGTGGGCACGCCGCCCATCGCGTAGTGCGCCGTCGGGTAGACGGGCACCGGCTCGGTGTACGGCTCGACGCCCAGGTACGTGCGCGCGAACTCGGTGATGTCCGGGAGCTTCGCGTCGATGTGCGCGGGCTCGAGGTGCGTCAGGTCGAGCAGCACGTAGTCCTTGTTCGGGCCGGCGCCGCGCCCCTCGCGCACCTCGTTGGCCATCGAGCGGGCGACGATGTCGCGCGGCGCGAGGTCCTTGATGGTGGGGGCGTAGCGCTCCATGAAGCGCTCGCCGTCGGCGTTGCGCAGGATGCCGCCCTCGCCGCGGGCGGCCTCCGACAGGAGGATGCCCAGACCCGCGAGGCCCGTCGGGTGGAACTGGAAGAACTCCATGTCCTCGAGCGGCAGGCCGCGCCGGTAGGCGAGCGCCATGCCGTCGCCCGTCAGGGTGTGGGCGTTGGACGTCGTCTTGAAGATCTTCCCCGCGCCGCCCGTGGCGAAGATGATCGCCTTGGCCTGGAACACGTGGATCTCGCCGCTCGCGAGGTCGTAGGCGACCACGCCGGTGGCGTTGACCTCGACGTCGTCCGGGAGGTCCTCGGTCGTCAGGTCGTGGTCGGTGAGCAGGTCGAGCACGTAGAACTCGTTGTAGAACTCGACGTTCTGCTTGACGCAGTTCTGGTAGAGCGTCTGCAGGATCATGTGGCCCGTGCGGTCCGCGGCGTAGCACGCGCGGCGCACGGCGGCCTCGCCGTGGTTGCGGGTGTGGCCGCCGAACCGGCGCTGGTCGACGCGGCCCTCAGGGGTGCGGTTGAACGGCAGGCCCATCTTCTCCAGGTCGAGGACGGCGTCGATGGCCTCCTTCGCCAGGATCTCGGCGGCGTCCTGGTCGACCAGGTAGTCGCCGCCCTTGATGGTGTCGAAGGTGTGCCACTCCCAGTTGTCGTCCTCGACGTTGGCCAGGGCGGCGGCCATGCCGCCCTGTGCCGCGCCCGTGTGGGAGCGGGTCGGGTACAGCTTGGAGATGACCGCGGTGCGCGCGTCCTTCGAGGCCTCGAGCGCCGCACGCATCCCGGCGCCACCCGCGCCGACGATGACGACGTCGTACTGGTGTGTCTGCATGGGTTCAGTCCTCGGGGATCAGGCGGCGGGGCAGAAGGACGGCAGGAGGTCCTGCGCGGCGCCCGGCGGGCACGGGTCGAACGTGAAGACCACGAGCGTGCCGAGCACGACGACGACCGCGAACGCCAGGTAGAGCAGGCCCTTGAGCACCAGGCGCGTGCCCTCCTTGGACGCGTAGTCGTTGATGACCGTGCGCACGCCGTTGGTGCCGTGGATCATCGCGAGCCACAGCATCAGCAGGTCCCAGACCTGCCAGAACGGGGAGGCCCACTTGCCGGCCACGAAGCCGAAGTCGATGGAGTGGACGCCCTCGCCCGTCATGAGGTTGACGAACAGGTGGCCGAAGATCAGGGCGATCAGCAGCACGCCGGAGGCGCGCATGAAGATCCAGCTGTAGAGCTCGTAGTTCGAGCGGGTCGTCTTCTGACGGACGTACGGGGCGCGGGGGTTGTCGATCGCAGTCATGTCAGTGGGCTCCGAACACGTTCATGAGGTGGCGCGGCAGGAAGCCGGCCATGACCACGACGAACAGGCCGAGCACGACGTACAGCAGCACGCGCTGGTACTTGGCGCCCTTGGCCCAGAAGTCGACGAGGATGACGCGCACGCCGTTGAACGCGTGGAACACCACGGCGCCCACCAGGCCGGCCTCGCCCAGCCCCATGATCCAGTGCCGGTACGTGGCGATGACGGCGTTGTAGGCCTCGGGGGAGACCCGCACGAGTGCCGTGTCGAGCACGTGCACGAGCAGGAAGAAGAAGATGAGAACGCCGGTCACGCGGTGCGCGACCCACGACCACATGCCTTCGCGGCCGCGATAGAGCGTGCCGCCGGGTGCTTCAGGCACGGTGAGAGCCTCCGGTCAGGATTCGTCGATGTCCGTCGTTGGTGTCGTCGTCGCCTGCCCGGCTCGACGACGAGTCCGGGTGGGCGTCTCCTGGTCACTGTAGTGATCACCGTGACGCACCTAACCCGCGCGACGCGGCCTGTACCGGCGCTGCGCCGTCGTTTGTGACTCATCCCACAGGGGTTTCTGGCGAAACGCTCTGTTCCGTCACCATCTCGCCGACGGCGGCCTTCGCGCCCGCTCCTTCGCCCCCGATTAGGCTGCCGACATGACCGAGAACGGCACCATCGACGACTTCTACGCGATCATCCCCGCGGGCGGTGCCGGCACCCGGTTGTGGCCTCTCTCCCGCCAGGGGAGGCCCAAGTTCCTGCACGACCTCACCGGCTCGGGCCGCAGCCTGCTCCAGGCCACGGTCGACCGGCTCACCCCGCAGGCCGGGCCGGACGGCATCGTGCTGGTCACGGGCCACAAGCACGTCGAGGCGTGCCGCGAGCAGCTCCCCGGCCTGGGCGACGACGCCGTCCTCGCCGAGCCGCTGCCGCGCGACTCGATGGCAGCCATCGGCCTGGCCGCCGCCGTCCTCGAGCAGCGCCACGGCGACGTCGTCGTCGGGTCGTTCGCCGCCGACCAGGTCGTGTCCGGGCAGGCCGCGTTCGAGCGCGCCGTGCGCGAGGCCGTCGCCGCGGCGCGTGCGGGGTACGTCGTCACGATCGGCATCGCCGCGTCGCGCCCGTCCGTCGCGTTCGGCTACGTGCGCAGCGGCGAGCCGCTGGGCGTCGAGGGTGCGCCGACGGCGCTGCACGCGCGCGGGTTCACCGAGAAGCCCGACTCGGCGACCGCCAGCGAGTACCTCGCCAGCGGTGAGTACCGGTGGAACGCGGGCATCTTCGTGGCCCGCACCTCCGTCCTGCTCGGGCACCTCGCCGAGCAGCGCCCGGCGCTGCACGACGGCCTGCGCGAGATCGCGGCCGCCTGGGACACCCCGGAGCGCGACGCCGTGATGTCCCGCGTGTGGCCCGGCCTCGAGAAGATCGCGATCGACCACGCCGTCGCCGAGCCGGTCGCGGCCACGGGCGGCGTCGCCGTCGTGCCCGGCACGTTCGGCTGGGACGACGTCGGCGACTTCAACTCGCTGGCGGCCCTCCTGCCGAGCCTCGACGGATCGGGCGACAAGGTCGTGGGCGTCGCGAGCGACGTCGTCCGCGTCGAGACGGGCGGCACCGTCGTCGTGCCGCAGTCCGGGCGCGTGGTCGCGCTCCTCGGCGTCGACGACCTCGTCGTCGTCGACACCCCCGACGCCCTTCTGGTCACCACCCGGGCCCGGGCGCAGCAGGTGAAGTCCCTGGTCGACGCCATCCGGGAACGCGGGCTGGACGACCTGCTGTGACCTCCCTGCGCGACGTCGTCGCGAGCCTCGCCGAGTCCTTCGACGCCGAGCTCGTGGCGTTCCGTCGCGACCTGCACGCGCACCCCGAGGTGTCGCGTGCGGAGGTCCGCACCACCGCCGTCGTCGTCGAGCGGCTGCGCCGGGCGGGCCTGAGCCCGCGGCCGCTGCTGGTCAGCGGCGCGGTGTGCGACATCGGCCCGGAGCGGGCCCCCGACGGCACCGTGCTGCCTCGGCTGGCGCTGCGCGCCGACCTCGACGCGCTGCCCGTCGAGGACCGCTGCGACAGCCCCTGGCGGTCGACCGCGCCGCACGTCGCGCACGCCTGCGGCCACGACCTGCACACCACCGTCGTGCTCGGCGCCGGCCTGGTCCTCGCCGCGCTGCACGAGCGGGGCCTCCTGGCGCGGCCCGTGCGGCTCGTCTTCCAGCCGGCCGAGGAGGTGCAGCCGGGCGGCGCGCTCGACGTCGTCGGCCAGGGCGTCCTCGAGGGCGTCGACCGCATCGTCGCGCTGCACGCGGAGCCCAAGCTCGACGTCGGGCAGGTCGGCACGCGCATCGGACCCATCACGTCGGCGTCGGACACCGTCTCGGTCACGATCACCTCCTCGGGCGGGCACACCTCGCGCCCCCACCTGACGGGCGACGTCGTCTACGCGCTCGGGCAGGTCGTCACGCAGGTCCCGGCCGTGCTCGGCCGGCGGCTCGACCCGCGCTCGGGCGTCAACCTCACCTGGGGGACCGTGCACGCGGGCGACGTGCCCAACGCCATCCCGTCCAGCGGCACGGTCGCCGGGACGCTGCGCTGCCTCGACGTGCGCGCGTGGGAGAGGGCCGGCCAGGTGCTGCAGGACGCCGTCGAGCAGGTCGTGGCCCCGTACGACGTCGACGTCACCGTCCACGTCCAGCGCGGCGTGCCGCCCGTCGACAACGACGAGGCCGTCAACGCGGAGCTCGAGGCGGCGGCGCGCGCGGTCGTGGGGCCCACCGGCGTGGTGCTCACCGAGCAGTCGCTCGGCGGCGAGGACTTCGCCTGGTACCTCACGAAGGTGCCCGGGGCGATGGCTCGCCTGGGCACGGGAACGCCCGGCGGGCGCAGGTACGACCTGCACATGGGAGACCTGACGATCGACGAGCGCGCGATCGGCGTGGGCGTGCGGATGTTCGCGCTGCTCGCCGCCGAGGACCTCCGGGGCGCCGACTGACCGGGGTGCGTCGCGCTGGCCAGCGGTCTCATTGCGATTGGGTCACGAAGAGGCGGGGCGTCCTGCGACAACATGCGTTGCAGTGTCATAACCCGGCTACGCTCGAGGTGTTCTGTACCGACCGGCCCGGCGATCTCGGGGCGGTCTCGACCACCGATCGACAGGAGATCAAGGTGAAGAGTGCGACTCGTATCGCTGCGCTTGCCGGCGTTACCGCGCTGCTGCTCAGTGCGTGTGGCGAGGCCCCGGACGAGAGCGGCGGCGGCGCCACCGGCGGCGCCACGGACGGCGCTGCCGCGGCGAGCGACTTCCGTGCCTGCATGGTGTCCGACGAGGGCGGTTTCGACGACCAGTCGTTCAACCAGTCCGGGCACGAGGGCCTCATGCAGGCCGAGTCCGAGCTGGGGATCAAGGTCAACGCCGTCGAGTCGCAGGCCGACACCGACTACGCGCCGAACATCGACAACCTCGTCCAGCAGGGCTGCAACCTGATCATCGGTGTCGGCTTCAAGCTCGAGGACCCGATCCAGGCCGCCGCCGAGGCGAACCCGGACATCAACTTCGCGCTGGTCGACTCGTCGTTCTCGGACGCCGAGTTCAACCCGATCCCGGCCGCGGACCTCCCCAACGCCAAGCCGATCCTCTTCAACACGGCCGAGGCCGGCTTCCTCGCGGGCTACCTCGCCGCGGGCATGTCCGAGACGGGCACCGTCGCCACCTTCGGCGGCATGCAGATCCCGTCGGTCGCCATCTTCATGGACGGCTACTACGACGGCGTCCAGCAGTACAACGAGGACAACTCGGCCTCGGTCAAGGTGCTCGGCTGGGACAAGGCCGCCCAGACCGGCTCGTTCTCCGGTGACTTCTCGAACCAGGCCCAGGGCCAGAACCTGACCCAGGGCTTCATCGACCAGGGTGCCGACATCATCATGCCGGTCGCCGGCCCGGTCGGCCTCGGTGCCGCCGCCGCCGCGTCCGACGCGGGCAAGAAGATCATCTGGGTCGACTCGGACGGCTTCCTCACCACCGAGCACGGCTCCCTCATCCTGACCTCGGTCATGAAGCAGATCGGCCCGGCCGTCTTCGACGTCGTCGAGTCCGCCGTCAACGGCGAGTTCAGCGCTGAGCCGTACGTCGGCACCCTCGAGAACGAGGGCGTCGGCCTGGCGCCGTTCCACGACTTCGAGTCGGCCGTCCCCGCCGAGCTGTCGCAGAAGATCGACGAGTACAAGGCCGCGATCATCGCCGGCGACAAGGTCATCGAGAGCCCGAACGCTCCGTGACGACCCCCACGCCGTGACCTCGGCGTGACCCTGCGGCCCGGGCGTCTCACGCCCGGGCCGCATTGCGTCCACGACCAGCCGCTCCGCGGGCCTGGACTGGACGAATGCGGTTCGATGGACTCGACCGGTCTCTGGAGAAGAGGTTCTGCCGTTGAAGCTGGAGCTGCGCGGGATCACGAAGGTATTCGGGTCCCTTGTCGCGAACGACCACATCGACCTGGTGATCGAGCCAGGTGAGATCCATGCCCTGCTGGGCGAGAACGGCGCGGGCAAGAGCACGCTCATGAACGTGCTGTACGGGCTCTACGACCCCGACGGCGGCGAGATCCTCGTCGACGACGTGCCGGTCACGTTCGACGGCCCGGGCGACGCGATGGCGGCCGGCATCGGCATGGTGCACCAGCACTTCATGCTCGTGCCCGTGTTCACGGTGGCGGAGAACGTGGCGCTCGGCCACGAGCCGCTCAAGGGCGGCCGGCTCATCGACGCGCGCAAGGCGCGCGGGCTCGTCAAGGAGATCTCCGACCGGTTCGGGTTCGAGGTCGACCCCGACGCGATGGTGGAGGACATCCCCGTGGGCGTGCAGCAGCGCGTCGAGATCATCAAGGCGCTCTCGCGCGACGCCAAGGTGCTGATCCTCGACGAGCCGACCGCGGTGCTCACGCCGCAGGAGACCGACGAGCTCATCGCGATCATGCGCCAGCTCAAGGAGGCCGGGACCTCCATCGTCTTCATCACGCACAAGCTGCGCGAGGTCCGGGCCGTCGCGGACCGGATCACCGTCATCCGCCGCGGCAAGGTCGTCGGAACCGCCGACCCGTCGGCGCCCGAGACCGAGCTCGCGTCCCTCATGGTCGGCCGGTCGGTGTCGCTCGGCGTCGACCGTGCGCCCGCCGAGCCCGGCGACGCCACCGTCCAGATCCGCAACCTCACCGTGCTCGACCCGCTGGGGACGCCGGTCGTCGACGACATCGACCTCGACGTGCGCCGCGGCGAGATCCTCGTCGTCGCCGGGGTGCAGGGCAACGGCCAGACCGAGCTCACCGAGGCGATCCTCGGTCTGCGCACCCCCGTGGCCGGGTCCATCACGCTCGACGGGAACGAGCTCGTCGGCAAGGGCGTCGCCGGGACGCTCGAGGCGGGCGTCGGCTTCGTCCCCGAGGACCGCAGCACCGACGGCATCATCGGCGAGTTCTCCGTCGAGGAGAACCTCGTGCTCGACCGGTTCCACTCGGCGCCGTTCTCGAAGGGTGGCGCTCTCGACAAGGCCGCCATCCGTGAGAACGCCGAGTCGCGCATCGTCGAGTTCGACGTGCGCACGCAGTCGGTCACCACGCCGGCGGGCACCCTGTCGGGCGGCAACCAGCAGAAGGTCGTCCTGGCCCGCGAGATGTCGCGCCCGCTGCAGCTGCTCATCGCCTCGCAGCCCACGCGCGGCCTCGACGTCGGCTCGATCGAGTTCGTCCACAAGCGGATCGTCGCGGAGCGTGACAACGGCACCCCGGTGATCATCGTCTCGACCGAGCTCGACGAGGTGCTCGCGCTCGGCGACCGCATCGCCGTCATGTACCGCGGCCGCATCGTCGGCGTCGTCCCCGGCGGGACCGACCGCGACGTCCTCGGCCTCATGATGGCCGGCGTGCCGCTCGAGGAGGCCGTCGCCCAGGCGGCCGAGCACCACACCACGATGGGCGAGGCGGACCTCGAGGCCGGGTCGACGGAGACCGGCGCACCCGTCACCCCCACAGCACCCACCGCGGACGACGCCGCGACCAGCGAGGAGGACTTCCAGTGAGCGAGGCGACGACCCCGCCGACACAGCCGTCGGAGCAGCGGCCCGCCGAGAGCGGGTTCGACGCCGCCAGCCGCAACGTCCTGCGCGAGATGCTCGAGTCGAGCTGGCTCGTGACGGTGCTCGCCATCGTCGCGGCCCTCGTGCTCGGCGCCGTCCTCATCGCCGCCGCCGACGCGCGCGTGCAGGAGACCGCGGGCTGGCTGTTCCAGCGGCCGAGCGACTTCTTCTCCGCGATCGGCGAGGTCGTGGGCAACGCGTACAGCGCGCTGTTCCAGGGCGCCGTCGTGAACTTCGAGGGCACCACCGCCGCGCGCGTGTTCCGGCCCATCACCGAGACGATGACGGTGGCGACCCCGCTGATCTTCGCGGGTCTCGGCCTCGGCATCGGCTTCCGTGCGGGCCTGTTCAACATCGGTGCGCAGGGCCAGATCATCCTCGGCGGCATCTTCGCCGGGTACATCGGCTTCACCTTCGACCTGCCGGTCGGCCTGCACCTGCTGTTCGCCGTCATCGGCGCGGCCCTCGGCGGCGCGATCTGGGCGTCGATCGCCGGTGTGCTCAAGGCGACCACGGGCGCCAACGAGGTCATCGTCACGATCATGCTCAACAACGTGGCGATCTACCTGATCGGCTACCTGCTCACCACGCCGCTGCTGCAGCGTCCCGGCGGGGCGAACCCGATCAGCCCGCCCGTCCCTGACAGCGCCGCCTACCCGCTGCTGCTGGGCAGCCAGTTCCGGCTGCACCTCGGGTTCGTCGTCGCGCTGCTCGCCGCGGTCGCCGTCTGGTGGCTCATGGAGCGCTCGACGCTCGGCCTGCAGTTCCGCGCCGTCGGTGCCAACCCGAGCGCCGCGCGCACGGCCGGCATGTCCGTGCCGTGGGTGACCGTGTGGGTCATGGCGATCGCCGGTGGGCTCGCGGGCCTCGCGGGCTCCGCGCAGGTCCTCGGCACCGAGCGGGTGCTCACCTCGGGCGTGGCGGCCAGCTTCGGCTTCGACGCCATCACCGTCGCGCTGCTGGGCCGTTCGAAGCCGCTCGGCACCGTGCTGGCCGGTCTGCTCTTCGGCGGCCTGCGCGCCGGCGGCTTCGCGATGCAGGCACGCACCGGTACCCCGATCGACATCGTGCTGGTCGTCCAGTCGTTCATCGTCCTGTTCATCGCCGCCCCGCCGCTGGTGCGCACGATCTTCCGGCTGCCGAAGCCCGGTGGCCCCACGCGCGCCGAGCGGCGTGCCGCAGCCCAGAGCTCGTCCGTCACGGCGCAGGAGGCCTGAGCATGAGCACCGTCACGACCACCGCCCCTGCGCCCGTGGCCCAGCCGCGCGCCGCCGCTCTCCAGCCGATCTCGTGGAAGGCGCCCATCGCGCTGACCGTGCTCGGCGTCTTCGCCGTCGTCTTCTTCGCGCTCCTGCCGGGCGGCGGGCGCACGACGACGTTCCGCATCTCGACCGCGACCGACCTGTTCCAGATCGACCCGGTCTCCGTCGGCTCGAAGTCCGCCGCTCTCGTCCTCGGGGTGCTCGCGCTCGTCCTGGCCGCGGTGTCCTGGTGGGCCGCGGCGAACCGCCGCAAGCTCGGCTGGTGGCTGCCGGCGCTCTTCGGCGTCCTGTGGGTCCTGGCGTTCCTGTGCTGGGCCGGCGCGGAGAAGACGATCCCGCTGACGGGCCTGCTGTCCGGCGCGCTTTTCCTCTCGGTGCCGCTGGTGTTCGGCTCGATGTCCGGCATCCTGTGCGAGCGCGTCGGCATCATCAACATCGCCATCGAGGGCCAGCTCCTCGCGGGCGCGTTCCTCGCCGCCGTGGTCGCGTCGGTGAGCGGGAACCCGTACGCCGGGCTCGTCGCCGCACCGATCGCGGGTGCCCTCGTCGGCGTGCTGCTCGTCATCTTCTCGGTCAAGTACTGGGTCAACCAGATCATCGTCGGCGTCGTGCTCAACGTGCTCGTCGTGGGCGTGACCAACTATCTGTTCTCCACGGTGCTGGCCAACGACCCGGGCACCTGGAACCGCCGCACCCCGCTGCCGGTCATCGCCATCCCCGGGCTCTCCGAGATCCCGATCATCGGGCCGGTGCTGTTCCGCCAGACGCTGCTCGTGTACCTCATGTACATCGCCGTCGCGGTGCTGCACGTCTACCTGTTCAAGAGCCGTTGGGGCCTGCGCCTGCGCGCTGTGGGCGAGCACCCCAAGGCGGCCGACACCGTGGGCATCAACGTCAACCGCACGCGCGTGAAGAACACCATCCTCGGCGGTGCCGTCGCGGGCCTCGGCGGGGCGTTCTTCACCGTGGCCGCGGGTCTCGCCTTCGGCCGCGAGATGACCGGCGGGAAGGGCTACATCGCCCTCGCCGCCATGATCCTCGGCCGGTGGAACCCGCTCGCCGCGCTCGCCGCAGCCCTCCTGTTCGGCTTCTCCGACAACCTGCAGACCGTGCTCGGCATCGTCGGCACGCCGATCCCCAGCCAGGTCATGCTCATGACGCCGTACGTCGTGACGATCTTCGCCGTCGCCGGGCTCGTCGGCCGGGTGCGCGCACCCGCGTCCGAGGGCATCCCGTACCAGAAGTGAGGCCCTGATGACGGACGTCGACTGGGACGGGCTGCGCTCCGCCGCCCGTGAGGCGATGGAGCGCGCGTACGCGCCCTACTCGGGGTACCCCGTGGGTGCCGCGGCGCTGGTGGACGACGGCCGCGTCGTCGTCGGATGCAACGTCGAGAACGCCGCCTACGGCGTGACGCTGTGCGCCGAGTGCGGCCTGATCTCCTCGCTCGTCGTCGGCGGGGGAGGACGCCTCGTGGCGTTCACCTGCGTCGACGCGCGCGGCGCCACGATCATGCCCTGCGGCCGGTGCCGCCAGCTCCTGTGGGAGCACGGCGGCCCCGCGCTGCTGGTCGAGACGCCGCAGGGCGTCGTGCCGATGACCGAGGTCCTCCCGCAGGCGTTCGGCCCGCAGGACCTCGAAGCCGTGGAGGAGAAGAACCCGTGAGCACCGAACCCTTCGACGCCGTGGACGTCATCCGCACCAAGCGCGACCGTCTCGTCCTGAGCGACGCCCAGATCGACTGGGTCATCGACGCGTACACGCGCGGCGTCGTCGCGGACGAGCAGATGTCGGCGCTCGGCATGGCGATCTTCCTCAACGGGATGACGCGGCCCGAGATCGCCCGGTGGACGCACGCGATGATCGAGTCCGGCGAGCGTCTGGGCTTCGAGAACCTCGGCGTCCCGACGTCGGACAAGCACTCGACGGGCGGCGTCGGCGACAAGATCACGCTGCCGCTCGCCCCGCTCGTGGCCTCGTTCGGCGTGGCCGTGCCCCAGCTCTCGGGGCGCGGGCTCGGTCACACGGGCGGCACGCTCGACAAGCTCGAGTCGATCCCCGGGTGGCGCGCCGACCTCACCAACGACGAGGTCTTCGCCCAGCTCAAGTCGATCGGGGCGGTCATCTGCGCGGCCGGGCCGAACCTCGCCCCGGCCGACAAGAAGCTCTACGCGCTGCGCGACGTCACCTCGATCGTCGACTGCATCCCGCTGATCTCCTCGTCGATCATGTCGAAGAAGATCGCCGAGGGCACCGACGCGCTCGTGCTCGACGTCAAGGTCGGCTCGGGCGCCTTCATGAAGACGCTCGACGACGCCCGCGAGCTCGCCCGCACGATGGTCGACCTGGGCACCGACGCGGGCGTCAAGACCGTCGCCCTGCTCACCGACATGTCGACGCCGCTCGGCCTGACCGCGGGCAACGCGATCGAGGTCCAGGAGTCGCTCGACGTGCTCGCGGGCGGCGGCCCGTCCGACGTCGTCGACCTGACCGTGGCGCTCGCCGTCGAGATGCTCGCCGCGGCCGGGCAGCCGCGCGGCGAGGACGAGGTGCGCGCGGCGCTCGCCGACGGGCGCGCCATGGACACGTGGCGGGCGATGATCGCTGCGCAGGGTG
>CBINDH010000008.1:0-22742 GCA_966249365.1 uncultured Xylanimonas sp.
TCGCGGTCAACCGCTCGCTCGACTCCGAGCTCACCCTCGACGTCGACCTGCGCGGCTTCCCGGGCCTGCGGGTCGCCGAGGCGCTGACGCTGTCGAACCCGGACCACACGTGGTCCGCGACGGCCGACGACGCGACCTCGGTCCTCCCGCAGGCGAACGAGTCCGCGAAGGCGGTCGACGGCCGCGCGTCGGCGACCCTGCCGCCCGTGAGCTGGACGATGCTGCGCCTCGAGCGCGCCTGAGCGAACGCCGGTCCTGGACGAGAGGTTCTGTCGTGACCATCCTGCATGTCTCCATCACCGGATCGGACCGTGCGGACGGCTCCGCAGACGCTCCGTTCAGGACCATCAACCGGGCCGCCCGCGCCGCGCTGCCCGGCGACACCGTCCGCGTGCACGGGGGCACCTACCGAGAGTGGGTGCGCCCCGTGCGCGGCGGTGGCAGCGACGCCCGGCGGATCACGTTCGAGGCAGCGCCCGGCGAGCACGTCGTCATCAAGGGCTCCGAGCCCGTCACCGGCTGGGTCCCCGACGGCGGGACCGTGTGGCGCGCCGAGGTCCCGAACACCGTGTTCGGGGACTTCAACCCGTTCGACTCCCCCGTCGTCGGCGACTGGCTCCACCCGCGGCCGGGCGGGGTCCTCGCCCACCGCGGCGACGTCTACCTGGGCGGGAAGTCGCTCTACGAGGCGTACTCCCTGGACGAGGTGCGCGCGCCGCAGCGCCGGACCCACACCCGCTACCCATGGACCGCGCTCGACACCCCGCTCCTCGACCCGGACCAGACCGTCTACGTCTGGTACGCCGAGGTCGGCGAGGCCGTGACCACGATCTGGGCGAACTTCCACGGCGCGGACCCCAACGCCGAGCTGGTCGAGATCAACGTGCGCCCGGCCGTGTTCTACCCCGAGCGCAGCCACCTGGACTACATCACGGTCCGGGGCTTCGAGCTGGCGCAGGCCGCGACGCCGTGGACGCCACCCACGGCCGACCAGCCCGGCCTGATCGGCCCGAACTGGGCCAAGGGCTGGGTCATCGAGGACAACGTCATCCACGATGCGAAGTGCTCCGGGGTCTCGCTGGGCAAGAACGCGGCCACCGGGGACAACTTCGGCTTCGAGCGCGGCGACAAGCCCGGGTACCAGTACCAGATCGAGGCGGTCTTCGAGGCCCGCGGCCAGGGCTGGGACAAGGAGCACGTCGGGTCGCACGTCGTGCGGCGCAACGAGATCTTCGACTGCGGCCAGAACGGCATCGTCGGGCACCTCGGCTGCGTGTTCTCGACCATCGAGGACAACCACATCCACCACATCGGCGCCAAGCACGAGTTCTACGGCTACGAGATCGGCGCCATCAAGCTGCACGCCCCGCTCGACGTCACGATCGCGCACAACCGCATCCACGACACGACGCTGGGCATCTGGCTCGACTGGCAGGTCCAGGGCACCCGCATCACCCGCAACCTGCTCTACCGCAACATCCGCGACCTGTTCATCGAGGTCTCGCACGGCCCCGCCACGGTCGACCACAACGTGCTCGCCTCCCCCATCGCGATCGAGCTGTTCAGCCAGGGCAACGCGTTCGTCAACAACCTCGTCCTCGGCGCGATCCGGATGCAGGCCGTCCTCGACCGTGCAACGCCGTACCACCTGCCGCACTCCACCCAGGTGGCCGGGTACGCCTTCATCTACGCCGGGGACGACCGCTACACCGGGAACCTCTTCATCGGCGCCCCCTCGGGGGTGTACGGGCCGGACGCGCCGCTCGTCCTGGAGCAGTTCCCGCCGGAGTCGTTCGGCACGCACGCGTACGACGGCGCCCCGGCATCCTGGCGCGAGTACCAGGAGCGGGTGGGCACCTTCGGCGGGGGGGGCGACCACGCCCGGTTCCACTTCGAGCGGCAGCCAGCATACGTGTGGGCCAACGCCTACGCGGGCGGAGCGCGGCCCGTGTCCCACGAGGACTCGCCGCGCGTCGTCGAGGCTCCGGCGTCGGCGCGCATCGTCGACGAGGGTGCGGAGGTCTGGCTCGAGGCCGACCTGCCCGCCGAGCTCGTCGCGCCGCTCACCGGCGTCGTCACCGGCGCCGACCTGGGTCGCGTGCGCCTCGCGGACGTCGAGTTCGAGAACCCCGACGGCACGCCCGTCGTCACCGACGTCGACGTCGTCGGGGTGCGCAAGGGGACGGGGATCCCGTACCCGCCCGGCCCCCTGGCCGGGCTGACCGGCGGCACCACGCGTGTGCGAGTGTGGTGGGCATGACCGTGAAGTTCTACACGCCCACCGTCACCGCCTTCCACGCCGACGGCACCCTCGACGTCGACGGCAACAAGGCGGTCATCGACCACTGCGTCGCAGGCGGCGTCGACGGGCTCGTCGTCCTGGGCAGCACCGGGGAGTTCCCGGCGATGACGACCGAGGCGAAGCACGAGCTCATCGACCTCGCGGTCTCGCACACCGCCGGCCGGGCCGAGCTCATCATCGGCACCGGCTGCATGCGCGTCGACGAGACGGTCGAGCTGTCGAACCGCGCGCTCGCCGCCGGCGCGGACGCCGTCATGGTCGTCGGCCCGTGGTACTTCGGGCTCGAGGACGCGGCCGTCGAGGCGTACTTCTCCGCGGTGGCCGACGGCGTCGACGGGCCGCTGTACCTGTACAACTTCCCGGCCCGCACCGGCTACGACGTCTCCCCCGCGGTCACCGCGCGGCTCGCGGCAGAGCACGCGAACGTCGTCGGGTACAAGGACACCGTGCTCGAGGTCGGCCACACGCGCTCGCTGCTGACGACCGTCCTGCCGGTGCGTCCCGACTTCAGGGTGCTCGCCGGGTTCGACGAGAACCTCGCGCACGTCGCCGCGTCGGGCGGCGCCGGGGCCATCGGCGGGCTGTCGAACGTGTACCCCGAGGCGTGCGCGGCGTACGCGCGCGCGGTCCGCGCGGGCGCCCTCGACGAGATCGCCCGGACCCAGCGCGTGATCGACCGCCTCATGGAGCTCTACGCCATCGGCTCGCCGTTCATCCCGATCCTCAAGAAGGCCATGGTGATGCGCGGGGTGGCGATCCAGGAGCACTCGGTGTTCCCGCACCTGCCTGCTACCCCGGCCCAGACCGAGCGCATCGCGGCGGTGCTCGCCGACGTCGAGGCGATGCTGGCGTGAAGCACCTCCTGGAGACGTCCGACGCGATCTACCAGGTCCGCTCGCACGCCGACGGCCCGGCCGGGAGCCTGCCGCTCACGCCGGAGATCCTGCGCGAGCGGCCCTCGGGCGACGTGTTCGGGATGACCCAGGACGCCGGTATGGGCTGGGAGGCGGCCAACGTGCTCGGGCCGCACGTCATGATCGTCTCGACCATGGGCGGGCTGCGGAACACGGACGACTCCCCCGTGGCCCTCGGACTGCACTCGGGCCACTTCGAGCTCGAGCTGCAGGTCCGGGCGGCCGCGGAGCAGGTGGCCGAGCTCGGCGGGATGCCGTACGCGACGTTCGTCTCGGACCCGTGCGACGGGCGGTCCCAGGGCACTCCCGCGATGTTCGACTCGCTGCCGTACCGCAACGACGCCTCGCTGACGATGCGCCGCCTCATCCGGTCGCTGCCGCGCCGCGCAGCCGTCATCGGCGTCGCGACCTGCGACAAGGGACTCCCGGCGACGATGATGGCGCTCGCGGCCCAGCACGACCTGCCGACCGTCCTCGTCCCCGGCGGCACCACACTGCCGCCCACCCGTGGCGAGGACCTGGCCGCGATCCAGACCATCGGCGCGCGGTTCGCGAACGACGAGCTGTCGCTCGAGGACGCCGCGAGCCTGGGCTGCCGGGCCTGCGCGTCCCCCGGCGGCGGCTGCCACTTCCTCGGCACCGCGGGCACCGCCCAGGTGGTCGCCGAGGCACTGGGCCTCGCGCTGCCGCACACCGCGCTCGCGCCGTCCGGCGAGCCGGTGTGGCTCGACGGCGCCAGGGCCTCCGCGCGTGCCGTGCTCGACCTGCGCCGCGCCGGGATCACGACGGCCGACATCCTGACCGATGACGCCGTCGAGAACGCGATGACGGTGCACGCCGCGGTCGGCGGGTCCACCAACCTGCTGCTGCACGTCCCGGCCATCGCCCACCAGGCCGGCCTCCGCCGGCCCACGGTCGAGGACTGGCAGCGCGTCAACCAGCGGGTGCCGCGCATCGTGTCGGTGCTGCCCAACGGGCCCGTCATGCACCCCACCGCGCACCTGTTCCTCGCGGGTGGCGTGCCCGAGGTCATGCTCCACCTGCGCGACCTGGGCGCGCTGCACCTCGACGCGCTCACGGTCACGGGCCGCCCGCTCGGCGACGTGCTCGACTGGTGGGAGCGCTCGGAGCGACGTGCCAGGTTCCAGGAGATCCTGGCTGAGCAGGAGGGCAAGGACGCCGCGGACATCGTCATGTCCCCCGCGCGTGCCGCGGAGCGCGGCCTGACGTCGACCGTCACCTTCCCGGTCGGCAACCTCGCGCCCGAGGGCTCGGTGGTCAAGTCCACCGCGATCGACCCGTCGCGCATCGACGCCGACGGCGTGTTCCACCACGTCGGCCCCGCCCGGGTGTTCACCTCGGAGGCGGCCGCGATCGCCGCGATCAAGGCCCGGTCGGTGCAGCCCGGCGACATCATGGTGCTGCTGGGCGGCGGCCCCCACGGCACCGGCATGGAGGAGACCTTCCAGGTCACGTCGGCGCTGAAGTACCTGAGCTACGGCAAGCAGATCTCGCTCATCACGGACGCACGGTTCTCGGGCGTCTCCACGGGAGCGTGCATCGGGCACGTGGGGCCCGAGGCGCTCGCCGGCGGACCCATCGGCCGGCTGCGCGAGGGCGACACCGTCGAGATCCGTATCGACACCCGCAACCTGGTCGGACGGCTCGACCTGGTCGGCGTCGACGGGGAGCGCGTGTCGCCCGACGACGCCGCGGCCATCCTCGCGGCCCGCGCACCGCACCCCGACATGCGCCCGCACCCGCAGCTTCCCGACGACACCCGCCTGTGGGCCGCCCTCCAGGACGTCTCGGGCGGCATGTGGGGCGGCGCGGTCTACGACGTCGACCGCATCCTCGAGGTGCTCGACGCCGGGAAGCGGGCGCTGGCGGAGGGCTGAGCCCCGTGCCGGCCCGTCACGTCCACAGGACGACCGGCCGCCCGTCGACGTCGAGCACCTGGACGGGCGTCGCATACAGGTCGTGCAGCACGTCGTGGGTGACGACGTCGGCCACCAGGCCGTGCGCGGCCACCGCGCCGTCGCGCATCGCGACGATCGTGTCGGCGAAGCGTGCGGCCACGTTGATGTCGTGCAGGACGACGACGATGCGCATCCCCCGCTCGGCGACGAGGGTGCGGAGCAGCTTCATGAGACTGATCGCGTGCCGCGGGTCGAGGTTGTTGAGCGGCTCGTCGAGCAGCAGGTAGTCGGTGTCCTGTGCCATCGCCATCGCGACGAACGCCCGCTGTCGTTGACCGCCCGACAGCTCGTCGAGGTAGCGGTCGCGCAGGTCCTCGAGCTCGAGCAGCGCGAGCGCACCCTCGACGTGGACCCGGTCCTCGGCCGATCGGCCCTTGCTCCCGTGGGGGAAGCGCCCGAACGTGACGAGGTCCTCGACGGTGAGCCGGATGGGCAGGTGGTTCTCCTGCCGCAGCACGGCGAGGCGGCGGGCCAGGTCCTTCGACCGGGTGGTGGTCACGTCGAGCCCGCCGACCACCACGCTGCCGGCGTCCATGCGGGTCAGGCGGCCGATCGCGGCGAGCAGCGTCGACTTGCCCGCCCCGTTCGGCCCGATGATGGCGGTGAGGCCGTCGCCGAGCGAGACGCTGACGTCGTCGACGGCGAGCACGTTGCCGTGCCGCTTGGTCACGGAGGTGGCCTGGATCATTTCGCTCTCCCCGTCAGGACGAACGCGATGAACACCGCGCCGCCGACGAACTCGATGACGATCGGAAGCTCGGTGCCGAACCCGAGGACGCGGTCGAGCAGCAGCTGGCCGCCGGCGAGGGTGATGACGCCCAGCAGCACGGCCGCCGGGATCGAGTACGCGTGCCGGTGCCCGACGAGCGTGTAGGCGACGTTCGCGACGAGCAGCCCGAAGAAGGTCACGGGTCCGACGAGGGCGGTCGAGGCGGCCACCAGCAACGCGACGACGACCACCACGTGCATGGTGACCCGCCGGTGCTCCACGCCGAGCCCGATCGCCGGCACCTCGCCGAGCGCGAGCACGTCGAGCGAGCGCCGCACCGGCACGAGCGAGACCAGCGCGACACCGACGACGACCGCCGTCGGCAGGAGCAGCTGGTCGTCGATCTTCGTGAACGACGCGAACATGGCGTTCTGCACGACGGCGAAGGTGTCCGGGTCGAGCAGCCGCTGGACGAACGACGTCAGCGACCGCAGGAGGGTGCCGACGACGATGCCGGCCAGCACGATCGCGGGCAGGTCGAGCCGGCGGCGCACGAAGAGCCACCAGTACAGCGCGACGGTCACGCCGACCATGAGGAGCAGCTCGGTGAGCCAGGTGACGGGTGCGGGCGCGGCGAGCAGGAACACCGGGCCGAGGGCGAACGCCGCGACGGTCTGCATGAGCACGAACACGGCGTCGAAGCCCATGACGCCGGGCGTGAGCACGCGGTTCGCGGTCACGGTCTGGAACAGCACGGTCGCGGCACCGATCGCGACGGCCGCGAGCACCATGCCCGCCGCCGTCGTGGTGCGCAGCCGCAGCGCGTACTCCCAGCGGGTGGGCAGGTCTGTCAGGACGAGCGCGAGCACGCACGCGAGCGCGACGACGGCGAGCACGGCGATGGTCGCGCGTCGACGTGCGGGCGCACGACGGCTCGCGGGCGCGGGTACCGGACGCGTGCTGGCGGCGCGGCGGGCGAGCGTGAGGCTAGGCACGGCGCACCCTCCCGGACCGGCCGAGCAGCAGCCAGAGGAACACGAGCGCACCGAGCACGCCGACGATGACGCTCAGCGGGATCTCGTACGGGTAGCGCACGACGCGCCCGAGGATGTCGCAGGCGAGCACGATGACCGCCCCGAGAAGGCCGACGAGCGGCACGGAGCGCCGCATGGTGTCCCCCACGAGCCTGCTGACGACGTGCGGCGCCACGAGCCCGAGGAACGGGATGACGCCGGTCGTCACGGTCGTGACGCCGGTGACGACGGCGATGATCGCGACGCCGAGCACCATGACCTTGCGCACGTCAACGCCGAGGCCCTTGGCGGTGTCCTCACCCAGCCCGGCGAGCGTGAACGCGTCCGCGGCGAGCCAGGCGATGCCTGCCGCCGCCGCGGCCAGCCAGAGCATCTCGTACCGCGAGCGCAGCACCGACGAGAAGTCGCCCAGGGCCCAGCTCCCGAGCTCCTGGAGCAGGTCGGCGCGCGTCGCGAGGAACGTCGTGACGGCACCGATGATGCCCGCGTACATGATCCCGACGACGGGCACGAGCAGGCTCGACGGCGCGGGGATGCGCCGCACGAGCGCGAGGAAGCCGGTGACCCCGACGACGGCACCCACGGTGGTGACGCACGCCTTGGCCCACAGCGGCATCCCGGGGGCGACCAGCAGGATTCCCAGCAGGGCGAGCGTCGCGCCGTCGGCGGCGCCCGTCGTCGACGGCTCGACGAACCGGTTGCGCGTGAGCATCTGCATGAGCAGGCCGGTCACGGCGAGCGCGAAACCCGTCAGGACGAGCGCGAGGGTTCGCGGGATGCGGCTCTCCCACAGGATGAACAGGTCGAGATCGGCGACCCCGACGAGCGTCGAGACGACCGCGAGGGCGGCGACGAGCACCGCCCCCGCGATCGTCCAGGTGCTGGCGCGCATGTCAGGCGCTGAACGCCGCGGCGACCTCGTCGAGGACCGTCTGGATCGCGGTGAGACCGTTGGTCACGATGTACAGCTCCGTCGGGCTGAGGAACACGACGTGGCCGGCGGTGGCGGCGGTCGTGCGGTTGACGAGCTCGTTGTCGAGGACCTCCTGTGCGGCCTCGTTGCTCTGCCCTGTCGCGGCGCCGCGGTCGAACACGAGCAGCCAGTCGGGGTTCGCCTGGTAGAGGAACTCGTTCGAGACGGCCTCGCCGTGCTCGGCGCCGCCCGGCAGGTCGGCCTGCGGGACGGCGGGGGTCAGGCCCAGGGTGTCGAAGAAGAACCCGAACCGGGAGCCTTCCGCGTACGCGCCGTACTCGCCGCCGGTGACCTGGAGGACGAGGGCGGTGCCGGCGTCCTCGGTCTGGTTCGCGAGCTCGTCGACCGCGGCGTTGATCGCGGCGGCGTGCTCGGCGACGGCGTCCTCCTTGCCGAAGATCTCGCCGATCTGCGCGGCACGCTCGAGCGCGACGGTCGGCTCGAACTTCCCGCCGGCGGCCCCGCTGAGGTCGATCGTCGTGGCGATCTCGGACAGGGCGTCGTACTGCCCGGTGGTGCGCGCGCCGGTGATGATCAGGTCGACGTCGAGCTCGGCGATCGCCTCGAGGTCGGGCTCCTGCATGGTGCCGACCTCCGGGAGGTCCGCGTACTCGCTGAGGTAGTCGGGCAGGCGGACTCCGCCGGGGATGGCGACGACCGCGTCGCCCGCGCCGATGGTGTGGATCGTGTCGAGGGCCGAGATGTCGAACGGGATCACCGCGGTGGGCTGGAAGGGCACCTCGACCGCCTCACGCGGAACCTCGGTGTCCTCCACGTTGATCGTCCTGCCGTCACGTTCGCCCGTGGTCAGGGTCGGCCGGGCCCGTTCGACGAGAACGGTGGCCGCGGCGGTCTCGGCGTCGGCGGCGGCCTCGGCGGAGGCACCATCGGCGCAGGCGGAGACGGTGAGCAGCAGGCCGGCGGTGGCCGCGGCGGCGACGACGCCACGCATCCCAGGGCGCGTCGAGTGACGAGTGATCGTTCGCATAGCGCCACACCTCAGCACAACTGCGTTAGGTTTGGCAAACCTTACTTAGGCTGGCCTTCCTTTGGTACGGTTCACGCCGTGCCCTCATCGTTCACGCTGACGCGCGTCCCCCTCGTCAACCGCCCCCGGCACGTGACGGTCGCCGCCGTCCGCGACCTCACCCCGACCTACCGGCGCATCACCTTCACCGGCGATCTCGACGGGTTCGAGTCCGCCGGGTCCGACGACCACCTGCGGGTGTTCTTCGTCGAGCCGGGCGCGACGCCCACCACGATCGAGGAGATGCGTTCCTGGCCGTCGCGCGAGTACACGCCGGTCGCCTGGAGCGAGACGAGCCTCGACCTCGACTTCGTGATTCACGGCTCCGGCCCCGGCTCGACGTGGGCGAGCGAGGCCAGGCCGGGCGACACCGCGATGATCGGCGGCCCCCGGGGCTCCCAGGTGCTCGACGGCGACCCGGCGTGGTGGCTCCTCGCAGGCGACCGCACCGCGCTGCCCGCCATCCGCCGGTTCGCCGCCGCCGCAGCCCCGGGCACCCCGGTCGACGTCGTCGTCGTCGCGGACGACCCGGCGGACGAGCAGGCCCTCACCTCGCGGGGCGACCTCACCGTCACCTGGGTGCGGACCCTCGACGCGCTCGTCGACGCGCTCGCGGCCGCGCCCCACCACCCCGGTGACGGCTTCGCGTTCCTCGGCGCCGAGCAGTCCGCCGTCCGGCCCGTGCGCGAGCTGCTCACCGCCCGCGGCGTCGACCTCGGCACCGCCGTCGTCAAGGGCTACTGGAAGCGCGGCGAGCCCGAGTACCACGCGCCGCACTGACTGGCGACGCCGCTCAGGCCGGCGCGGCGTCGGCGCCCGCGACGCCCGCGTCGTGCGGCTGCCGCGCGCCGCGGTCGCGCGCACGACCGTGCTCGGAGCAGAGAACCTCGGCCGCGTGGTCGGCGAGCGCGTAGCCCGCCGAGCCGTACAGGTGGAACACGGCGTGCGCGCCGTGCCGCTCGAGCTCGGCGACGTCGTCGTCGTAGCGCGCCACGGCAGCCACGCGGCCGGTGAACCCGGCCGCGTGGAGCCGCGCGAGGGCGATGAGGTTGGCGTTGTGGAACGGCATCGCGAGGACCGCGACCCGCACGCGGCCCGCGCGCTGCACCCGCGCCCAGAACTCGAGGTCGGTCGCGTCGGCGCGCACCACCTCGAAGCCTTCGTCGGCGAGCTCGGTGACCCGCGTGACGTCGTGCTCCACGCCGACGACGGACAGCCCGTACTCGTCGCGGAGGCGCAAGTACGTCGCGGCGCCGACGCGACCCAGGCCGAGCACCAGCGCGTCGGCGTCGCCGATGTCGACGAGCCGGTCGTCGGGGTGCAGCCGGAAGGAGTCGCGTGCCGGCAGCAGCCTGGACAGCCGGGTCGCGAGCTCGACGCCGCGCCGGTTGACGATCGCGGACAGCCCGAAGCTGAACGCCACCGCCAGCGAGATCACGACGACCCACTGCTCGTCGATCAGGCCTGAGCTCGCCCCCACCGCGGCGACGATGATGCCGAACTCCGAGAAGTTCGCCAGCACCAGCCCCGCGAGGAAGGACGTGCGGCGCCGCAGTCGCATGAGCCACAGCATGACCGTGTACGCCGCCACCTGGACCGGCAGGAGGAGCAGCAGCAGCGCCGCCAGGCCGATCTCCAGCAGGTGCGGCGTGCCGTGCAGGCCGATCTGGACGAAGAACGCGACGAGCATGAGCTCCTTGAACGTCATCAGCGAGCGGGACAGCTCCCCGGCCTGCGGGTGCGACGCCAGCAGCACGCCGACCGCGAGCGCCCCGACGTCGCCGTCGATGCCCACGAGCTCGAACAGCCCGAACCCGAGCACGACCGCGACCGTCACGCCGAACAGCGCCTGGAGCTCGCCGTGGCCGAGGCGGTCCCAGATCTTGTGCAGCACCTTCGCGCCCGGGATGAGCAGCACCGTCAGCAGCGCCCACGGGCTCGGTGCCTCGCCGCTCGACAGCGACAGGAACACCACGGCGGCGACGTCCTGCATGACGAGCACACCGATCGCGATGCGGCCGTAGAGCGAGGTGGTGTCCGAGCGGTCGTCCAGGACCTTGACGACGAAGACGGTCGACGAGAACGACAGCGCGAAGCCGACCAGGGCGAGCGCGCCGATCGACTCCCCCACGACGTGGCCGATCCCGATGACGGCGAGCAGCCCGAGGAACCCGACCGCCACGGCCACGCTCACGGCCATGTGGACGGCGGTGGTCAGCCAGATCTCCCGGCGCAGCAGCGTCCGCACGTCGAGCTTGAGCCCGATCGCGAACAGCAGGAGAATCACGCCGAGGTCGGCGATCGGCTCGAGGTACGGCAGGTGCGGGGCGCCTCCCGCCCCGAGGGCGAACCCGGCCGCGAGGAAGCCGACCAGCGGAGGCAGCCGCAGCAGCACGGCGAGGAGACCTCCGACCAGAGCCGCTCCGAGATAGAGGGCGACAGTGCCCATGTGTTGCTCCTCTCGCAACGCTCGGGTGTGTGGTCAGGCCCTGGACCAGGCACGACGCGACGTGGCCCTGGCGAGCAGCGCTCGCCAGGGCCACGTCGAGGGCCGGGGTCAGCCTACGTCAGCAGGCACCCAGGTCCTCCCAGGGACCCCACTGCTCGGTCCCAGGGATGTTGTTCTGCGTCCACCACTTCGCCTTCCAGGTGTGGCCACCGTACGAAGCCGTGTTGCCCGCGACGTACACCGCCGTGGGGCTCCACGCGGCAGCCGAGCAGGTACCCGGCGTCGGGGTCGCCGTCGGGGTCGCCGTCGGCGTCGCAGTCGGGGTTGCGGTCGGCGTCGCCGTGGGGGTCGCGGTCGGCGTCGGGCCGCACGAGCCCAGGTCCTCCCACACGTCGTGGGTCCCAGGCTTGTTGTTCTGGGTCCACCACTTGGCCTTCCAGGTGTGGCCCTCGTACGAGACGAGCGCACCACCGGTGTAGACCTGCGTGGCGCTCCACGCGGCAGCCGAGCAGGTACCCGGCGTCGGCGTCGCGGTGGGCGTCGCCGTCGGCGTGGCGGTGGGCGTCGTCGTCGGCGTCGCGGTCGGCGTCGCCGTCGGCTGCGTGCCCGGCTCGTCGCCCGTCACCGGGCCGCTCGGGCCGGTGAAGAGCTTGTTGGAGAGCGCAGTGGCGAGGACGCCCTGCTCGTCACCGTCGAGCGACCACCACATGGCGCCACCCAGACCCTTGGCGCGGATGTAGTCCGCCTTCGCCGCGATGCTCTGCGGCGTGTCGAGGCTCCACCACTGGCTGCCGTTCTTGATCCACGCGGCGCCCACCGCGGCGTCGAAGTACGTGGTGCCGCCCTTGGTGACGAGCACGTCGTAGTCCTCGTTGCCGGCCTCGTACGTGCCGGGCGCAGCGCCCGTCGCCGAGCCCCACGGCTGCGTCGAGGTCACACCGGTCCAGCCACGGCCGTAGGCGGCCAGGCCGATACCGAGCTTGCTCGGCTTGATGCCGGCGGAGAGGTACTGCTGCACCGCAGCGTCGACGCTGAACTGACGGCTGGGCTCACGCGGGTCGGCCGGGTCCTTGTACAGGTTGGCCTGGTGACCCGTCAGGGTCGGGTCCCACGCGCCGTGCAGGTCGTAGCCCTGGATGTTGCCGTAGTCGAGCGACTGGAAGATGCGCGGGTCGTTCCAGCCACCCGAGGCGATGTCCGCCGGGCTGGCGGGCAGGAACGCGCTCAGCAGGTAGTGCTTGCCGGTCTGCGCCTCGAGGGCGTCGAACTGCTTGCGGAACTCCGCGAGCAGCAGGCGGAAGTTCTCCTTGTCGTTGACGGTGTCGACGTAGTTGCCCTCGAGACCGTTGTTCGAACCGGGCCACTCCCAGTCGATGTCGATGCCGTCGAAGATGCCCGCAGCGGCGCCCGCGCCACCACGGTTGTCGAACACCGGCAGGTTGCCCTTGATGTACAGGTCGATGCACGAGGACACGAACTTCTGGCGCGAGGCCTCGGTGGCCGCGGCACGCGAGAAGTTCTTCGACCAGGTCCAGCCGCCGATCGACAGCATGACCTTCAGGTGGGGGTACTTCGCCTTGAGCTGCTTGAGCTGGTTGAACGAGCCGGCGAGCGGCTGGTCCCACTTGTCGGCGACGCCGCTGACGCTCGTGGTCGCGCTGTACGACATGCCGTAGTCAGCCCACGAGTCGCCGGCGCCGTCCGAGCCGTTCGGGCCCGTCCCCTGCATCTTGTTGGCCTCGAAGCAGGTGAGGTCCTGGTAGTGGATGTTGCCGAACGCGTAGTTGATGTGCGTCAGCTTGGACGCCACGCCCGAGGTGTCGAGGTCCTTGACCGTGTAGCCGCGCCCGTAGACGCCCCACTGGGTGAAGTAGCCGACGTTGCGGAAGCCGTTGATGTCGCTGTCGCCGGTCCCGGCCGCGGTCGCGGTGCCCGCCGTCGCGACGGCGCCGATGGCACCTGTCACCGCGACGGTGAGCGCCACCGCCGCGGACGCGATCTTGCGCCCGAGGCTCTGGCGTTGTTGCCTGGCCATGAATGTTCCTCTCTGATGGGGATTCGGGGATGAGGTAGGTCAGCAGGCGCCCGCGTCGGCCCACGGGCCCCACGGGTTGGAGGTCGACGGCGTGTCGCCGCGCGTCCAGTAACGGGCCGTCCACTCGTGGCCGCCGTAGGAGACGCGCGCCCCGCCGGTGTACGCCGTGGAGGCGTCCCACGCAGCAGCGGTGCACGCAGCCGGGTTGCCGCCGGTGCCGGGCTCGCCGTCGTCGCCGGGGTCGGTGGTGCCGCCGCCGGTGCCGGGCTCGACGACCGTGACGCCACGCGGGTGGTCGTACGTGGTCGCGTACGTGGTCCCGTTGATCGTCACGGTCACGTTGGAGAACTGCGCGATCGGCAGCGCCCACTTGAGCTGGTTCGTCAGGCTGCCGCCCGCGGGGATGCCCGACGCCGGCACGGTGAACTTCGCCGTGTGGAAGTTGGCGCCCAGGCCACCCACGTTGGCACCGGTGCGACCCGGCGTGGTGACCGTGCCCAGACCGCTCCAGTCCGTCATCGCACCGGTGTCGCTGGTGCCGTACTGGAAGGTGATCGTGGCGCCGCCGGGGATGGCGGTGGAGCCGTTGTTGCGGAAGACCACCTTGGGCGAGATCGGGTAGTTGTTGTCGCCGAGCGCGAACTGCGTGTAGTCGATGTCGAGGTCGATGGCCTGCGTCGGCATCGGCTTGTCGGCCTTCGAGGCGCCGTACGGCGTCGTCGACGAGAACTTGCTGTGCAGCAGCTCGGTCATCGTGGAGCCGATGGTGTACTCCCCGGCCGTCGCGTCGTACTTGTAGTCGCCCGCGAGCTCCCAGATCATGATGCCGCCGAGGCCCTGGTCGACCACGTAGTCGGCCTTCTCGCCGATGGCCCACGTCGTGTCACCCGAGAGGAACGTCTTGGTCGTGGGGTTCCACCACCACTCGTTCTTGGTGACGTTGTCGGTGTGGTGCTGGTAGGTGCCCTCGATGGTGGTCGGCACGTTGTAGCTGCTGGTGTAGCTGCCCACGACGCCGTTGGCGAGGTTGAGCACGTGCCAGATCGGGTTGACGCCCGCGGGGATGGCGACGCCGGCCGGGTCGGTGTCGTACCAGAGGTTGTCGATGCCGTCCGCGCCGTTGCCGCACTTGCCGCTGGTGCCGGCCGGGCACGTGAAGCCGGCGGGAGCCGGTGCCGTGCCGCCCATGCCGTAGGTGCCGCCCTGGACGTTCTGGAAGCCGCGCGTGTAGTACCCGACGCCCAGGTTGATGCGTCCGGCCTGCATCGCGCCGCGGAAGTAGTGCGCAGCCCAGTCGCCGTTGAGGTAGCCCATGCCCTGGTAGCCCGTGTACACACCGCCGGCCGCGAGCTCAGCGTCCTTGCCGTCGTCGAACAGCGCGGAGTTGCCGCCCACGTACTGGTTCCAGGCACCATGCAGGTCGTACGTCATCATGTCGACGTAGTCGACGTACTCGGTGAGCTGGTAGACCTCCATGCCGCGGAGCAGCCAGCCGGACGACGGCGTGGCGGTCGTCAGCAGGTAGTACTGACCGTCCTCGGCGCCGGCCTTGTCGAGCGCCTCGCGCAGCGTCTTCATCAGCGCGACGTAGCCCGCGAACAGGCGGCCACGGTTGGCGTCGGCGATGGCGAAGTCGTCGGGGTTGCCGGCCTGCGCGTTCGACGTCGGGTACTCGTAGTCGATGTCGATGCCGTCGAAGCCGTACGTGCGGACGAAGTCGACGACCGAGGCCGCGAACGTGTCGATGCGGGCCTGCGACTCGGTCATCGTGTAGAAGCCGCCGGACGCGACGCGGTTGCCCGACGCGTCGAAGTAGCCACCGGTCTCGGCCCAGCCGCCGACGGCGGGGATGACCTTCACGCCCGGGTTCTGCTTCTTGTACTTCGAGAGCAGGTTGAAGTGGCCCTTGTACGACAGGCTCGGGTCCATCTCGGCGCCCGCGACGCCCGGCCAGGTCATGTCCGTGGCGGCGTTGCCGGCGACGTTCTGGTTCACGGACACCTTGTAGTCGGGTCCGACGTGCGCGAACGCGTAGTTGATGTGGCTGATGGACTTCCACGGGATGTCGCTCGCGAGGTACCGCGGCTGACCGTTGGTACCCGTGCGCCAGCTCGAGAAGTAGCCGATCACGCGGCGCTCGAGACCGTTGGGAAGCTTCTCGCGGCCGTTGGTGTCGTAGACGTCGCAGTAGGGCGTGTTCACGCCCTTGGTCGGGGCCATGCCGTCGGGACGGCAGACCTCGTCCGGGTTACTGGTGCCCGGCGTCGGCGTCGGCGTGGGGGTCGGCGTGGGCGTGGGCGTCGGCGTGGGCGTCGGCGTCGGGGTCGGCGTCGGCGTCGGGGTCGGGGTGGGCGTCGGGGTCGGGGTGGGCGTCGGCGTCGGGGTCGGCGTCGGGTCCGGCGTCGTGGACCCGCAGGAACCCTGGTTCTCCCACGGGCCCCACTGCTCGGTACCCGGGATGTTCCCCTGGGCCCACCACTTGGCCTTCCAGTTGGCGCCGTCGTACGAGACGACCTCGCCGCCGGTGTAGACCTGGGTCTTGGACCACGGCGCCGCGCAGTCTGCGGCAGACGCGGGTGCGGCCAGGGCCACCGTCGTCACGGCGGCGCCCGCAAGGGCGAGCACCGCGGCCAAGGCGCCGGCGACGCGTCGTTGGAATGAAGCTGTTCGCATTGGAGATGCTGCCCTTCGGTCGGTCATCTGACAGGGCGTGCTCGGCGGTGAGCTGGACAGGGGTGCTCACCATCGATCACCGATCTCCAAATGTAAGGACGCCTTCCTTTCATAACATGAGGGATCCCCACAGAAAGTCGGGCGGACTACGGCGCGGCCTACGGGATTTCCCGTACGCCCGGCGCACTCACCCGGACTGCAGCGCCAGCAGTGCCAGCTCGGTGCGCGAACGCACGTCGAGCTTGCGAAAGACCCGGCCCAGGTGCACCTCGACCGTGCGCACGGAGACGCAGAGCCGGTCGGCGATCTGCTGGTTGCCCAGGCCCTCCGCGACGAGACCGACGACGTCGAGCTCGCGCTCGGTGAGCAGCGCGACCCAGAGCGCGCCGCGCGGCGCCGAGGAGGCCGACGACCACCGCTGCTCGCCCGCCTCGGCGCGCCGGGCGCGGAGCGTCCTGGCGACCAGCGAGCCTCCGCCCGGTTCGGACGCCGTGGCGTCCGAACCCGGGAACATGGCGGCGGCGGCCTCGGAGCGGGCCGCCCCGACAGGCCCGACGGCCTCGAGCGCCGCGGCGACCACTCCGGTCGCCCCGAGTCGTTCCCGCTCCAGACGGCGCAGCAACGCCGTCGCCAGACCGCCGGCGACGTGTGCCAGCGGAAGACGTCCGGCCGCGTCCAGCAGCACCTCGGCGGCCCGCACGCGGTCCCCGGCGCGGAACAGGGCAAGTGCCTGCACGACACGCAGGTGCGCCTCGGCGAGCGGTGACAGCGCCCCGCACGTCTCGGCCCACCAGGAAGCGCCGCGTGCGGGGACCGCCGCCAAGGCGGCGCGCGCCAGCACGGCGTCGGCACAGCCCGGCTCCGCGTCCAGCAGGTTGAGCCCCTCCACCACGGCGGACATGACCGCACGGTCGGCCGGGGAGGCGGCCACGTCCGAGACCGGTCCGACGAGCCGCGCGAGTCGTGCGCCCGGAGGCGTCCGCAGGTCGTCGGGTCCCGTCGTCCCGCGCCGGCCGTGCAGCAGCGCCTGGGTCGCGGTCAACGACCGCTCCGCGCTCCCCCGGACGGCGACGACCCCGGTGCTGACGGCGCGCCGGAGCCACGCGCTGGCATCGTGCAGGTGACCGGCCCACAGCGCGGCGCGGCCCGCGGCGAGGAACGCTCGGGCTCGGACCTCGCCCGTGCCCTGGTTCGCCGCCTCGCGGGCGATCTGGTGGGACTGCACCGCGTCGCCGCGGCGCAGCTGCCGCTCGGCCAGCGTGACGAGCCCGTCGGCGAGGTGCGGGTCACCCGCGAGCGTGCACAGGGCGGTGTGCCACAACGCGATCGCCGGCTCGTCCGCGATCCGCAGCGTCGACGCCAGAGCCGTGTGCGCCCAGGTCCGTGCCGCCAGGTCGGCGTCCTCGTGCACAAGAGCACGCACCCGCGGGTCGAGGAACCGGAACCGTCCGGCGTCGAGCTCCAGGTGCTCCGACGCCGGGCCCGTCAGCAGGGCGTCGACGCCCGCACCCGACGCGGCCAGCAGGATGTCGGCCCGGTCGAGCACCGCGACCGCGGCCACGAGCAGCACGCGCCGGGCCTCGTCGTCGAGCCCGATGAGGTCGACGCCCGCCCGCATCGCCGCCACCGGCGGCAGCGGGTCCGGCACCAGCGCCACTCCCGCAAGGCATTCCCGCCCCATGACGGCCGCGACCTCGCGCACCGCCTCCGCATCGCCTGCCGTGAGCCGTGCCAGCCGGGCCGCCACGTGGGGCGCCACGGGGTGACCCGCAGCGGTCAGCAGGGGCATGGCCGCCACCCGGCTCTCGCGCGCACCGGTCGGGGCGCGGCGAGCAGACGCCATCGTCGAGCCTCCTCGCTCGTGTCGGGATACTTCTGACCTGGGAATGTACCCCGCCCGGGCCCCGGACGGACCAGGTCGGGCCATGGCCCTGCGGCAGCCCGCGGCCACGGATCCGGCCCTGGAGATGGTGACCGTCTGCGGCCGACGCGCCGAGGACGCGCCACCGGGTGCCGAGCGCACGTGCCCGCCCGCACCCAGGGAACCTCGCGCGAGTCGGTGACCAGCGCCTTCACAGCCCGCCGCGTCCCGGCCACGGGCACTCGTCACGCGGCGGCACGGTCGTCTGGCCGACCGGCCGACGCACGGGCCGGCCTCGCGCTCGGTGCCCCTCTGGCGTCCGACGTTCGCTGGTATGGCGTCGGGTGACCGAGCGCTCGCGTCGTCGTCGGGGACATCCACGACGCGACCGACGGCGACCAGACCGGCCGGGCAGGTGTTTCGTCCAGGAGCGCAGGCGGATCGTCCAGCGGGACCGCCGCACGCGGATCCTACGATCCGAACGGTGTCAAGAATGCCCCGGCGGCGGCAGCGCTCCGGCGGCACACCCGATCGCGCGCATCACGCCTTCAGAGAGGAAGACAGATGTCGAGAACCAGATCGTTACGGCGCGTGGCGGCCGCAGCCGTCGCTGCCGGGCTGTGCACGACAGGCTCGGTCGCCGTGACGGCGTCCGCCTCGGCGGCCGACGAGATCCCGGTGCCCAACGGCAGCTTCGAGGAGTGGACCACCCCGGACAGCTGGGTGGCGTCGTCCTGGTCGATGACGAACACGGTGTGGGTGACGAACGCCGCCGCACACACCGGGACGTACTCCCAGTCGCTCAACCAGTGGAACGACAGCACGACGCTCTCGCAGACGCTGACCGCGCCCGAGGGCACCTACGACGTCTCGCTCTTCGTCTGGGCCAACGAGAGCCTGGGGTCCAGCGCGCTGGTCGCCAACGGGCGCTCGGTCCCGATCGCGAGCGGCGGCGCCACCCAGATCGACGGCTCCAAGACATGGGACGAGATCCGGGTCGAGGACGTCCCCGTCGGGGCCGACGGCGCCCTCGTCATCGAGATCGTGCTTCCCGAGCTCACCTCGACGACCCTCGAGGGCTTCCTCGACGACGTGACGGTGACGCCGTCGGGGCCCGGCGGGCAGGAGCAGGAGCCGGGCAACGAGTACCTCGCCGAGCCCGGCTTCGAGCAGGGCGGGGAGGCCTGGACCGTGGGCGGCGAGGTCGTCGCCGGCGGCCGCGCCGACTCGGCCTACCACGTCGCGCACGCGGCAGCGGGAGCCCAGGAGACCGTCCAGTCCGTCGACCAGCTCCCCGACGGCTACTACACGCTGACGGCGTGGGTGCAGAACGACGGCAGCCACGGCGAGGCGTACCTGTTCGCCTCGGGCGGCGGCGCCTCCACCGCGAAGGCCGCGCTCCCGCGCACGAACTTCCCGTACGACGCCGCCGACTCCTGGAAGAAGACGACGCTGCGCGGCGTCCCCGTCACCAGCGGTCGGCTCGAGGTCGGCCTGCACACCTCGGGCGGCGGGTCGGTGCGCATGGACGACCTCACCCTCTGGCGGAGCGAGACGCCGTACGAGCTGCTCATCGGCGGCGACATCTCGATGGTCAACTACGTCGAGGACCTGGGCGGGCGCTACGCGGACCCCGACGGTCGGGAGCGTGACCCGCTGGAGATCCTCGCGGACAACGGGTGGAACGTCGTGCGGATCCGCGTCTACAACGAGCCTGGCAAGGGTCACGGCGACGGGACCTACTACGTCCCCGACGGTTACGTGAACGCGGACGACGCGCTCGACCTCGCGCGGCGCGCGTCGGCGGCCGGGCTCCAGATCCAGCTCTCGTTCCACTACAGCGACTACTGGACCAACCCGGGCCAGCAGATGATCCCGCACGCGTGGCAGGACCTCATCGCGGGCAAGAGCGACGCCGAGGCCGTGAACATCCTCGAGGACGAGGTCTACGCCTTCACGAAAGACGTCCTGGACCGGATGGCCGCGCAGGGCACGACACCCGAGTACGTGGCGCTCGGCAACGAGACGCGTTCGGGGATGCTCTTCCCCTACGGCACCACCGGCAACTGGCCCCACCTCGCGCGCTTCTACAACGCGGGCGCCCGCGCCGTCCGCGAGGTGGCACCCGGCTCTCAGGTGATCATCCACCTCGACGACGGCGGGAACACGAGCACCTACCAGACGTACTTCACCAATGCTGACAACCTGGGCGTCGACTACGACATCATCGGCACGTCGTACTACCCGTACTGGACGAACAAGTCGGCCAAGCAGTTCGCCGACTTCGCGACGGCCATCTCCGGCAGGTTCGGCAAGCCGATCCTCGTGATGGAGACGGGCTTCAACTGGACGGGCGACATGGGCGCCGGTGACACCGGTCAGCTCCGCCACAACGGCCCCTACGGCGACGCTGACAGCAGCACACCCGAGCTCCAGCGCGACTTCATGATCGAGGTCTTCAACGAGCTCCAGGGCGTCCCCGGCGGGATGGCGATCGGCAACCTCTACTGGGATCCCGTCATGCTGTACGCGGGCGGCCGCACCGGGTGGGCGTACTTCGAGTCCAACGACGCCGCGGACGTCAACGTCGTCGACAACACGGCGCTGTTCGACTTCGACGGCAAGGCGCTGCCCGTCCTCGACGCCTACCGGCTCAACACCCGCGGCGCCGAGGTCGGCACCGTGGCCGGCCGCGTCGTCGACAGCGCCGGGCAGGCGGTCGCGGGCGCGACAGTCACGCTCGCGTCCGACGACGCCGACCGGACCGTCACGACCAACGAGTTCGGCGACTTCTACTTCGCTCGCGTCTCCCCGGGCGACCACGAGGTGCGCGGGGAGAAGGCGGGGCTCGGCAGCGCAGGCCCTCAGACGGTCACGGCCGAGGCGGGGGCGCGGGCCGACGTCGAGCTCGGGCTGCCGGGCGCTCAGGTGCTCCGGTCCGTCTCCGGCACGGTGACCGGCGAAGGCGGCGAGGCCGTCGTCGGCGCGTCCGTCACCATCTCCGGCGAGAACTACGCGTCGACCCGGCTCACGGGCGACGGCGGAGCCTTCGCGTTCACCGCCGTCCCGGACGGGCAGTACACGCTGTCCGTGAACCAGGACGGATACGTCCCGGGTTCCGAGGCGGTCGAGGTCGCCGGGTCGGACGTCGTCCGGCCGGTCGTGCTCGTCGCCGACGTCGGATCGGTGAGCGGGTACGTCTACGCCCCCGGCGACCAGCCGGTGGGCGGGGCGAACGTCACCGTCGGCGGCAGGTCGGCGACGACGCAGGCCGACGGCACGTTCCTCGTCGAGGGCATCGAGTCGGGAACCGGCCTGGTCGTGACGGTCTCCAAGCCCGGGTACCTCACCGCGTTCTCGACGCCCGTCACCGTGACGCACAGCGAGACGACGTCGGGCGTGCGGATCCTCCTCCCGCTCGAGGTCCCGGTGGCGAACGGCAGCTTCGAGACCCCCGGGCCTGGCGGTGACGCCACGGCGGCCGGCTGGACGTTCACGACCGACCCCGACGGAGCGGTGACGCGGCAGGACCGCGACTCCTTCGGCGGGACGATTGACGGGCGGTACGCCGGCTCGATGTGGCTGGCCTCGGCCTACCGGGGCTCGATCGAGCAGACCGTCACGGTCGACGCGCCCGGGACCTACGTCGTCAGCGCCTACGTGTACTCCGGTGTCACCGGGACGCTGCGGATGTACGTCAAGGACTCCGACGGGCAGATCATCGCAGTCACGGAGCCGCCGCAGAGCTCCGGACCCCGGTACACCGACGTGACGGCGGAGGTCACCGGTGGGAGCTTCACCATCGGGTTCGACGTCGACGGCGCAGCCGGCGACTGGGTGGTCATCGACCTCGTGAGCGCGGGCTACCTCGGTGCCGCCTCCACCGACCCGGCGTTCCCCGGCGTCGACGCCCTCACCGCCGACACCCGCGGTCCGGTGCACCTCGACGCGGACAAGTCGGCACGCCAGGGCGCGGTGACCATCCGAGGCCTCGGCGAGCTCGACCGCGTCTACGTGTGGGTCGGCCCCGACCCCGTGCCCGCGGGCTGGCTCGACGTCGTGAGCGGCGAGGCCGTGCTGACGCTGCCGGCCGAGGTCACGGCAGGCAAGCACCAGGTCGTGGCCCTCGACGAGAGCGGGCAGCTCGTCGGGTGGGCACCGCTCAAGGTCACCGGGCAGGTGGCGGCCGCGGCCGGCTGCAAGGCGGGCGGGTGGACGTCGGGCGGGCAGCCTGCGTTCACCAACCAGGGCGCGTGCGTGAGCTCGTTCGCCTCGGGGTCGCACGCGGGCTGAGCACCGCGTCGCGGCGTCGAGACGCCGACATGCCGCCGGGGGTCCCAGACGAACCGTCTGGGGCCCCGGGCGGTTCGCGTTCACGGGTGTTCCGAGCCCGATCGGCCGCCGCTCGTGTGCGCCCATATCCAGGGTCCTCCTTGTCGCCACGGGCTGCACAGGTGAGGCGGGAGGTGCTGCGCCACAGAGGCCGGGCGTCATAGGTCACGGACTCCGTCACCGACGAGAACGGCACCAATCACGAGCAGCACCAGCGCGATCAGCACGGTGCTGTTCGTCGCGAGCCACTCGCGAGCACGGTCCAGGGGCTGGCGCACGCGATCCTCGAAGAACCAGAACGCGACGACGGTGACGATGCTCGACAGGCACGCGAGCAGCGAGTACGCGACGGCAGCACCGACCGCGGCTCCCGCTCCCGGGTCGTCGGCCGCGATCGTGAGCCCGGCACCGACCCCGAACACCAGCTCCTTCACATTGGCGACGGAGAGCACCA
>CBINDH010000009.1:0-22423 GCA_966249365.1 uncultured Xylanimonas sp.
GTGCGTCCGGTTCGGGCGTTTCGCCGAACCGGACGCACCCTGGCACATCGGGGTCTTCGCGTCGAGAGCCATCTCACTCGACGCGAGGTCCTACCCCTGCACGAGGACGGCCACCGTGCGCGGCGGGACGGTGACGGTGCCCGTGGCCGCGTCCCACGTCGTCGCGCGGACGACGTCGTCGCTGCCCGACCGCTGGATCGGCGACAGGGCGAAGTCGCGGCCGGCGAGCGCCGGGACCGTCTGCGTCGTCGCCGACGGCGAGGCGTTGAACACGACCAGGATGCCGTCGAGCGCGGTGTCGACGTCGGTACCGACCGTGTCGTCGATGAGCATCGTGATGACGCCCGGGGTGGCGTCGGGGCCGGCGAGCGGGAAGCTGACCTTCTGGTTGATCAGGTCGGCGCTGCCCAGCCGGAACAGGGTCGTCGAGCTGCGCAGGCGCAGCAGGTCGAGGGCCTGCTCGTGGGCGGTCGCGATGTCCGACGGGGCCGGCTTGAGCTCCGGGTTCGCCAGGAGCGGGGCCTCGAACTCCCACCGGTCCTGGTTGTCCGCGGCCATGGGCAGGCCACGGCCGAACCCGTTGTCCTGGCCGGTCCAGTCGATCGCGTTGAACCAGTCGCCCGAGTCGTAGGAGTTCTTGTCGAGCGACTTGGAGCGCAGCAGGTCGGTGCCGGCGTGCCAGAACGACGGGGTCTGCGCGAGCGCGGTCGTGGCGAGCGAGACGGTGTTCATCCGCACGCGGTCGGCCCTCGGGGTGCCCACGGGCAGCTTGAGCGTGAGCAGGTCGAACAGCGTCTCGTTGTCGTGCGCGTCGACGTAGGTGATGACCTCCTCGGGCGAGTCGGCGTAGCCCGCCGGCTGGCCGTTGTAGTCCAGCTCGTCGCCGCGCCGCGTCTCGTCCGAGCCGGTGCGCAGGGTGAACGACCGCAGGTTGCCCGCGAGACCCAGCTCGACCAGGTCGGTCTGGTGCCACAGGTCGGCGAGCTCGTCGTCGCCGCCGTCGTTGACGGTCCCGGCGTCGCCGCGGCTGGCGGGCAGGCCGTTCGGGTCGGTGTACAGGCCGGTGCCGAAGCCCTGCCGGAACACGGACGAGCCGTCGACGGGCGAGCCGCCGTGCACGGCGTCGCGCAGCCGGTCGGTGAACGTCCCGATGCCGGTGCCGCCGAGGTTGCCCTGCGTGGCCTGCTCGAACAGCGCCCCGTCGGCGACCTCGCCGAAGTTCCAGCCCTCGCCGTACAGGAAGACCTTCGACCCGTCGACGCCGTCCTTCTTGACCGTCAGGGCGTCGAGCGCAGCACGCACGTCGAGCATGTTCTGCTTCGAGTGGTGGCCCATGAGGTCGAAGCGGAAGCCGTCGACCTTGTAGTCGCGGGCCCACGTGACGACCGAGTCGACCATCATCTTCCCGGCCATGGCGTGCTCGGTGGCGATGTTCTGGCAGCACGTCGAGGTGTAGACGGCCCCGGTCGTCGGGTCGAGGCGGTGGTAGTAGCCGGGCACGACCCGGTCGAGCACGGACTGGGCGGACTGCCCGCTCGCTGAGGTGTGGTTGAACACCTGGTCGAGCACGACCTGGAGGCCCGCCTGGTGCAGCGCGCCGACCATGGTGCGGAACTCGGCGGTGCGTGCTCCGCCGTCGGCGTCCACCGCGTACGAGCCCTCGGGCGTCGACCAGTGCAGCGGGTCGTAGCCCCAGTTGAAGCCGTCGTCCGCCTTGACCGCGGCGACCGCGGCCTGCTGCTCGCTCGAGTCGGGGGCGAAGCCGCTGAGATCGCCCGGGGACTGCTGGGCGTCCCGGTCCTCGGGGATCGTCGCGATGTCGAACGTGGGCAGCAGGTGCACCGCCGTCAGGCCCGCCTCGGCGAGCTCGCGCAGGTGCCTCATGCCGGCGGAGTTCTTCTCGCCGAAGGCCAGGTAGGTCCCGCGCAGCGGTGCGGGCACGGTCTCGTCGGCGATCGAGAAGTCGCGGACGTGAAGCTCGTAGATCGTCTGGTCCACGGCCCGTTCGACGACGGGCTGCGGCGTCTTGGCCCACACCTTGGGCGCCCAGGCCTTGTCGTCGAGGTCGATCGCGACCGAGTGCGTCGAGCCGAGCGTGAGCGCCACCGACGACGGGTCGGTCACCACGTTGGTCTCGACCTGCCCCGTGGCCGGCACGTAGACGCGGACCTCGTACTGGTAGCGGACGCCGTCCCAGTCGAGCTTCTTGTCCGCAGCCTTGCCGTCGACCGTCCAGGTGCCGTCCGACTGCCGCTGCGCGGGGATGCGCCGCGGCTCGTCGTCGAGCGAGGCCTTGGCGGGCCACGCGAGCAGCGTGACGTCCTTCGCCGTCGGCGCCCACAGGGCGAACGACGCGCGGCGGCCGCTGTTGTCCCAGGTCACTCCCAGGGTCCGGTCGGCTGCGGCGTCGGCGTACAGGGCGTCGAGCACGCCCGGGAGCTGCACGCCGGTCGCGGCGGTGAGCCCGTCGGCGCCAGCACGTGTGAGCAGGAGCTGGCCGGTCAGGGCCGCCTCGAGCTCCGCGCGGGGCACGGCGAGCTGCAGCGGGGCCATCCCAGTCAGCGCCGGGAAGTCCGCGGCGACGTCGTCGGGGATGCCGGCGCCGGGGACGAGCGGCCACGACGTCGCGCCCTCGGGCGCGCTGACCACGCCGTCGACGACGGCGAGGCCGCCCTCGGGCGCCGACCACAGGGTCCACGAGGAGCCCTCGCCGAGGGTGTCGGGCGCGAGGACGAGGTCGGGGCGCACCCAGTGGCCGGCCTGCTGGCCGGTGCCGGGCAGCGGCGGGTTGCTGACCTCGATGGTCAGCTCGTGCGACGCCATCACGTAAGTGAACGCGACCTGCTCGCCGTCCGCGACGCTGAACGCGTAGTTGGCGCCGTCACGCACCCCGCCGACGCCGTAGTTCTCGGCCCAGCTCAGGTCGTGCGCGACCTTGACCTCGTACGCGCCACCCGGCAGCGGAGCGGAGGTCCACTCGTACGTGCCGTCGCCGTCCGGGTCCTTGGCCCAGGTGACGAGGCAGTCGGGCGCCCAGTCGCCCGGGCAGCCCGCCTCGGACTGGTACGAGCCCGGGAGCGTGACGATCGGGCCCTGCGCGGTCGACGTGAAGTCGTGGCTGACCGGGTCCCAGTAGAACGTGATCGGGCCGCCGTCGTGGTGGTACGCGACGTTCGCACCGTCGCGCACGCCACCGGAGCCGTAATTGACGTCCCAGGTGCCGTTGATGGCGACCTTGTACTCGTGGTCGCCCGCGGGCAGGTCGAACGTGCCGGCCCAGACGCCGTCGGGCCGCTTCGTGAGCGCGGCCGCACCGCAGTCCGGCGTCCAGTCGCCCGCGCAGCCCATCTCGGAGTTGTGGGTGCCCGGGACGGTGACCATCGTGATCTCGGGCTCGGGCTCGACGTCGCCGGGCACGCCCGAGACGTCGACGCCGACGCTCGCGAAGGACGACGCGGCCGCGCGGTCGCCGTCGGCGTCCGTGGTGACGGCACGGTACTCGACGAGGGTGCCCTCGGCGAGAGACCCCGCGTCGTGCACGACGCCCGGGGCGGTGTCCTCTGCGGTGCCCAGCGGCGTCCACCGGGTCGTGCCGACCTCGCGCCACGCGAAGCTGGTCTCGGCCCACGCGTCGTCGTCGACGTCGGCGCGCACCACGGCGGTGTCCGCGACGTCGTCGCCGGCCACCGGTGCCGCGACGGTGATGGTGCCGTCGGAGTCGGCGCCGACGGTCCGGTCGGCGCGCAGGACGACGGCGGCCGTCGCCGGGACGGTGAGCGTGACGGCGCCGGCGGCGTCGGCCGTCACCGCGGAGGTGTCGCCGTACAGCACCTCGTAGGAGGCGCCCGGCGTCAGCGTGGTGAACGTGACGGTGCGCGCCTGTGCGGCGTTGTTGAACGCGACCAGGTGCTCGACCTTCTCGGTGCGCTCGACGCGGCTGACCGCGTAGACGCCCGCGCCGTCGGCGGCGTAGCGCTCGACCTGCGCACCCGTCGCGAGCGCGGGGTGCGCCTCGCGCAGGGCCGCGAGCGCCGCGATGTGCGTGTAGAGCGGGGCGTCGGTCGCATACCGGTCGACCGACCCGGCCTGCTCGCCGGTGACGAGCGCCTGGTTCGCGTACTCGGCGACCTGGGTCGCGAACAGCGTCTGGCGGGCGTCCTTGTCACCGCCGGTGCCGGCGAAGCCCTGCTCGTCGCCGTAGTAGACGACGGGCTGCCCGCGGGTGAGGTACATGATCTCGTGCGCGAGCGTGTCGCGGGCGAGCGGGTCGGCGGTGTTCGCGAGGAAGTACCCGATCCGGCCCATGTCGTGGTTGCCGAGGAACGTCGGCAGGCTCGCGGCCGCCGAGTGCGGCGTCGTGTACTGCACGTCGGCGGCGAACAGGCGGGCCCGGGTCTGGGCGCTGTTCCCGCTCGCGTAGCTCGTCGCCGCGGCCTGGAACGGGAAGTCCAGGACTGCGTCCATGTCGGTGTCGCGCACGTAGGGCGCGATGGCGCCGGGGTTGGAGTCGTACACCTCGCCGAACATGAAGAAGTCGGGGTTCCCGACGGCGGTGGCGTGCTCGGCGACCGCGGTGGTGAACGCCTCCCAGAACTCGTCGTTGACGTGCTTGACGGTGTCGATGCGGAAGCCGTCGATGCCGAGGTCCACCCACGCGTCGTACACGTCGATGAACCCGTCGACGACCCGCGGGTCCTCGGTGGCGAGGTCGTCGAGGCCGCCGAAGTCGCCGTAGGTGACCGACTCGCCCTCCCACGTCGTGTTGCCGCGGTTGTGGTAGACGGTCGGGTCGTTGAGCCAGGCCGGGACCTTGAGGTCGGCGTCCTCGGGCGCGATGACGGGGGTGTACGGCGGCTGGGACAGGTCGCGGTAGGTGTACTGGCCCTCCGCGTAGCTGATCACGTCGGCCGTGTGGTTGGTGATGATGTCGAAGTAGACGTCGATGCCGCGCGCGTGGGCGTCGTCGATGAGGGCGCGCAGCTCGTCGTTGGTCCCGAGGTGCGGGTCGATCTGGGTGAAGTCGGTGATCCAGTAGCCGTGATAGCCCGCGGACACGTCGGCGCCCTCGCCCTGGACGGGCTTGTTGAGGAACGACGGGGTCAGCCAGATCGCGGTGGTGCCGAGGCCCTCGATGTAGTCGAGCCGGGAGCGCAGACCGGCGATGTCGCCGCCGAGGTAGAAGCCCTTGTTGGTCGGGTCGAAGCCGCTGACGAGGGGGTCGTCGCCCAGCCCGGCGGTGTCGTTGGCCGGGTCGCCGTTCGCGAAGCGGTCGGTCATGACGAAGTAGAAGCGCTCGTTGCCGCCCGCCTTGCGGACCGGGGCGGTGACCAGCGCGTCGTCGGCGGGCGTGTAGTCGCCCGCGAGGGTCAGCGGGGTCAGCGCGGTGAGCCTGGTGTCGAGGTCGAACGTGAACCGGACACGCGCGTCGCCGGCCAGGACGAGCGGGGCGTTGTCGGCGGTGCCCTCGCGGCCGTAGGACTCGTCCCACGTGTCGTCGAGGGCGACCTTGTACTCCCAGGTGCCCGCGGGGACGTCGAACTCCGCGGTGTAGGTGCCGTCCCCCGCGGGGGTCAGCTCGGTCGCGGCGCAGGCCGGGTCCCAGTCGCCGGGGCAGCCGAGCTCCGACTGCAGGTTGCCGACGAGCGCGGCGGTGCGGTCGGCGGCAGATGCAGGGGGTGCCGTGGCGAGGCCTGCGAGGCCGGTCAGGCCCCCGAGCAGGGCGAGCGCGGCGGCCGCGGCGGTGGCGCGGCGAGTGCGGTGAAGCATGGATGACTCCCTTGTCGACCCAGCGATGCTTCACGGACTGTATGCGTTGCAGCAACGTTGCAGCAAGGGGTACGACAACCCCGCTGGTCAGGCCCGGCCAGATGCCGGTTGAGCCCCGTCGAAACCACCGCGGGAGACGAGCGGTTTCGACGAGGCTCAACCAGCGACGGGGCTCAACCCGCAGCGGGCAGCGTCAGCCGGCCAGGTGCCCCCACGACGACGCCAGGTCGCGCCACGGACCGACGGCCGCGACCCGGCCGTCGCTCAGCACGAAGACCCGGTCCGCCCGGGCGAGCGCCGCCTGCTTCGACGTCGAGCCGAGCACCGTGGTGCCCCGCGCGCGCAGCGACTCCCACAGCTCGATCTCGGTGGCCGCGTCGAGCGCCGAGGACACGTCGTCGGCGAGCAGCACCTCGGTGTCCGCCGCGAGCGCCCGGGCCAGCGCGAGGCGCTGCACCTGGCCGCCCGACAGCCGGACCCCGCGGTGCCCGACGAGCGCGTCGGGTCCGCCCGCGTCGGCGACGTCGCGGGTCATGCGCGCCACCTCGAGGGGGTTGTCGACCGACCGGTCCGGGTGGTCGAGCCGCACGTTGTCCGCGAACGTGCCCGAGAGCACACGCGGCACCTGCGCGACGTACGCGACCCGGCCCGGCCGCAGGAACTCCTCCGGCTCGTCCACGGGCACGCCGTTCCACGCCACGGTCCCGTCGTGGTGCACGAGCCCCGCGAGCGAGGCCAGCAGGCTCGACTTGCCTGCGCCGACCTGGCCGAGCAGCAGCACCAGCTCGCCGCGCTCGACCGTCAGGTCGACGCCCTCGACGCCGATCGTGCCGTCCTCGTGCAGCGCCGAGACGCCGCGCAGCTCGAGCCGCTCGAGGCGGTCGCGCGCACCCGGCTGGACCGCCGGGGCCGTGCCCGCGACCAGGTCGACCCCGGGCGGCGGCGTCGTCAGGTCCGCGCCGTCGGCGAAGCTCGCCGTGGCGTGCAGCCACGCACGCGTCCCCGGTGCCTCGGTCACGACGGCGCCCGCGACGACGCCGAACCAGCCGAAGCCGGTGACCGCCGAGGCGACGAGCAGCGTCGTCGGCAGGCTCCACGAACCGCGCAGCAGCATGAACCACGCCGCGACCATGCCGACCTGGATCATCACCGTCGGGATGCCGTCGAGCAGGGCCTGGATGCGGTGCTCGAAGATCGCCGCGCGCACCCGACCGGAGTCGACGTGCCGCAGGTGTGCGTGCACCTGCGGGATCCGCGCGGCCAGCTTGACCGTGCGGGCGGCGTCGAGGCAGGACACCAGCGCGCGCCCGAACGTCGCCCGCGCCGTCGACGACCGCGCGACCGAGCGGCCCGCGACCGACCGTCCCGCCGTCGCCGCGAGCGCCGACACCGTCATCACGGCGAGCAGCACCGCCCCGGCCTGCCAGGAGGCGCCGAGCAGCGCGGTGACGCCGACGATCGCGAGACCGTTGACGAAGTCGACCCAGCGGTCGGCGTAGCGCACGAACCGGTCGGCGTCCATGGACCGCGCGACGATCTCCCCCGGCGGGGTGGGCGGCAGGCGACGCTGCTGCGTCTGGCCGGTCATGACGACCATGCGCACGCGCAGCAGCACCTCGACCCACCAGCGCGGGTAGACGTAGATCGCCCGCGCGAGCACGAGCGGGTTGACCAGCAGCATCACGACGAGCACCGCGGTCAGGCCCACGACGCCCCCGCCGGTGCGCAGCTCGTCGACCACGTGGCCCCACAGGAAGCCGGTCACGGCACCCTGGGCGGACAGCAGGCTCGCGAGCAGGAAGCCGACACCACCGGCGATGCCCCACCACGGCCGCACGCGAAGCTGCCGGACGACGGCACGCGCGAGGCTCATGCCCTCGCGCGGGGAGCGGCGCTCGGGCGGCGTGCCGGTCCGTCGTCGGCCACCGACCGACTGCGGCTCGGCTGTCGCAGGCGCGGCCTCGTCGGCGGGCTCGCCCACGGGCACCTCGTCGACCTCGTCGGGGTCGCCGTCGAGCATGCCGGACCGCCCCGCCTCGAGCAGGTCGCGGAAGCGTCCCGGCACGCGCGCGAGCTCCTCGCGCGGGCCCTGCTGGACGACGCGGCCGTGGTCGAGCACGGCGACGAGCTCGGCGCGCTCGATGGTCGACAGGCGGTGCGCGACCAGCACACCGGTCCGTCCCTGCAGCAGCCGCTCGGAGGCCGCGACCACGCGCGCCTCGGTGAGCGGGTCCATGCGTGCGGTCGCCTCGTCGAGCACGACGACCTGGACGTCCCGCACGAGCAGCCGCGCGAACGCGACGAGCTGCTCCTCGCCCGCGGACAGGCGGGTGCCGCCCGGCCCGAGCAGCGTCTCGAGCCCGTCGGGCAGGCCCGCGACCCAGTCGTCGAGGCCGAGGTCGTGCACCGCCGCCTCGACGACCTCGGGGTGCGACTCGTCGAACAGCGTGATGTTCTCGCGCAGCGTGCCCGCGATGAGCTCGGTGCGCTGCGTGACCACGCCGACCGCCGCGCGCAGGGCCTGGAGGTCGAGGTCGCGGACGTCGGCACCGCCGAGGAACACCGTGCCGGCGGGCGGCTCGACGCCGCGCGACAGCATGGACGCGAGCGTCGACTTGCCCGAGCCGGTGCGCCCGACGAGCGCGATGGTTTGGCAGGCCGGGACTAGCAGGCTGACGTCCTGCAGCGCGAACGTGCCCTCGTCGTAGGCGAAGTTCAGCCCGCGGACCTCGAGGCCCAGCGGGCCGGACGGCACGGGGTCGCCGCCGACCGGCTCGGGCTCGACGGCCAGCATCTGCCGGATGCGCGTGACGGCGCCGAGGCCCTCCTGGATGTCCGGGAGGTGGTGGACGAGCTGGTCGATCGAGCCGACGAACCCCGACGTGATGAGGAACAGGGTCACGAGCCGGGCGATCGACAGGTGGTCGCTCGACGCGAGGGCGACGCCCGTGACGGCGACGGCGGCCAGCACCGCGGCGAGCAGCAGCCCGCTGCGGCGCAGCAGGCGCGTCTCGACCCGGAGCACGCGCTCGAACAGGCGGTGGCACGCGGCCGAGAGCTCGGCGAGGCGGCGCACCGCGAACGGCTGCCCCAGGCTGGTGCGCAGGTCGTCGCGGGCCGCGACGGCCTCCTCGAAGGCGGCGGCGTGCTCGGTCCAGGCGGCCTCCTCGACCACCTTGCGCTTCGTGATCTCGCCCAGGAGGGGCTTGGCGACGACGAAGACCAGGGCGCCGAGCACCGGGAAGACGGCCCACGCGGGCGCCCAGGTGAGCCCCGCGACGACCCACATGGGCACGACGCCGAACACCGTGCGCCCGGCGCCCCAGAGCTGCATGCGCACGAGGAACCCGACGGCGCGGGTGTCGTCGTCGACGCGGTCGAGGATCTCCCCCACCGCCGTCGCGCTCAGCTCGTGCAACGGCTGGTGGAGAGCGGCGGTCAGCAGGTCGGCGCGGAGCCGGCCTTCGGCACGGTCGACGACGCCGGCCCAGGCGATCCGTCCCGCGGTGTCGAGCAGCGCACCGCCGACGACGCACAGCGCGAGGAACGCGAGCGTCGCCGCGGTCGGGTCCTCGGCCATCCGCCCCGCCGCCACCGTGCCGAGGGACGTGGCGACGGTGGCGACGGCGAGCGCGGCCAGGGAGGCGACGCTCGTGGCGGATCGCATCCGCCGCCAGTCGAGGCGGCGGGCAGGGTCGGCCGAGCGGTCCGGTGGCGGGGTGGCCGCGGACAGACCTGTGTCAGGGGTGAGGGTGGTGGTGGACATCGCCTACGACAGTAGGCCCAGGCACCCACATCCCTGGCACGAATTTCGCGGGCGGCGCCCCGTGCTCGGCGTGACGTGCGTCAGATCAGGCCGAGCGCGCGCACCGCCTCCCGCTCCTCGAGGAGCTCGGCGACCGACGCGTCGATGCGGGCCTGCGAGAACTCCGTGTGCTCGAGCCCTTCGACGACGGTCCAGCCCTTGCCGTCGCTCGTCACGGGGAACGAGCAGATCAGCCCGTCGGGCACGCCGTAGTGGCCGGTCGACCAGACGCCGGCGCTGACCCAGTCGCCCTCGGGCGTGCCCAGGCACCAGTCGCGCACGTGGTCGATGGCGGCGTCCGCGGCCGAGGCCTGGGACGACGCGCCGCGGGCCTCGATGATCGCGGCGCCGCGGGTCGCGACCGTGGGGATGAAGTCGTTCTCGAGCCACTCGGTGTCCTGCGCGAGCTCCGAGCCGGCGACGTCGCCGGCCTGGGCGTGGAACACGTCGGGGTACTGCGTGCTCGAGTGGTTGCCCCAGATGGACATCCGGCGCACCTGTGACTGGTGCACGCCGGCGTGCCGCGCGAGCTGTGCGATGGCCCGGTTGTGGTCCAGGCGCGTCATCGCGTTGAACCGGTCCTTGGGCACGTCGGGGGCGTGGTGCGCGGCGATGAGCGCGTTGGAGTTGGCAGGGTTCCCGACGACGAGGATGCGTACGTCGTCGGCGGCGGCGTCGTTGATCGCACGGCCCTGGGGACCGAAGATCGCGCCGTTGGCCTGGAGCAGGTCGCCGCGCTCCATGCCCTTGGTCCGGGGTCGGGCGCCGACGAGGAGGCCGACGTTGGCTCCCTCGAAGGCCTGGCGGGGGTCGTCGAAGATGTCGACTGAGGTCAGCAGCGGGAATGCGCAGTCGTCGAGCTCCATGGCGACGCCTTCGGCGACACGGACGGCGGCAGGGATCTCGAGAAGACGCAGCCGGACGGGGGTGTCGGCGCCCAGGAGCTGGCCCGCGGCGGTGCGGAACAGCAGGGAGTACCCGATCGACCCGGCGGCCCCGGTGACGGTGACGGTGACGGGGTGTGTCATGAGCCTCACTCTGGCGCAGACCCCCGACGGAAGCCAGCCTTACCTTCCTCACGTTGAAACGTTTAGGTGTGACGGCGATTACGCTCATCCGTTGACTTATTCGGAAACGCGCCACCACACTGGCTCCGCGGACGACGGTCCGGCGCGTCGGGCAAGCCCGGCGCGTGTGTCGCAGGGGCCGATGCAGACCCCGCGACAGCTCCTTGCTACGCCATGCAACTCACCAGAACAGCAGCACAGCACAAGGGAGTGAGCAATGACGAAAACGATTTCCGCGCCACGGCGCGGGCGCTTCGGACGCGCCCTCGCCGCCGCGGGCGCCACGATCGCGATGCTGGTGGCCGGCGTGGTCGCCGCGCAGCCCGCGGCCGCGATCAACACCGGGACCGGGACCGACGGCGGGTACTTCTACTCGTTCTGGACGGACTCGCCCGGCACCGTGACCATGAACGGCGGCTCCGGGGGCAACTACTCCACCTCGTGGAGGAACACCGGCAACTTCGTAGCCGGCAAGGGCTGGTCCACCGGGTCGGCCCGGACGATCACCTACTCGGGCTCCTTCAACCCCTCGGGCAACGCGTACCTGACCGTCTACGGCTGGTCGCACAACCCCATGGTCGAGTACTACATCGTCGACAGCTGGGGCACCTACCGGCCGACGGGCTCGTTCATGGGCACCGTCAACAGCGACGGCGGCACCTACGACATCTACAAGACGACGCGCTACAACGCGCCGTCGATCGAGGGTGACGGCAAGACGTTCGACCAGTACTGGAGCGTCCGCCAGTCCAAGCGCGTCGGCGGCACCGTGACGACGGCGAACCACTTCAACGCCTGGGCGTCCAAGGGCATGCGCCTCGGATCGCACGACTACCAGATCGTCGCCACCGAGGGCTACCAGTCCTCCGGTTCGTCGAACATCACCGTCGGGTCGTCGTCCGGCGGCGGGGACGGCGGTGGCACGACGACGCCGCCGCCGAGCAGCGGCTGCAACGTCTCGGTGACCAAGGGCGAGGAGTGGAGCGACCGCTTCAACGTCAACTTCACGGTCAGCGGCTCCGACGCCTGGAACGTCGCGATCAACCTGGGCAGCGGCCAGAGCCTGCAGAACTCGTGGAACGCCTCCGTCTCCGGCACGAGCGGAACCCTGACAGCCACGCCGAACGGCAACGGCAACAGCTTCGGCATCACGCTGTACAAGAACGGCAACTCCGCGCTGCCGTCGGCCGGCTGCACCAGCTCGACCGGCGGCGGTTCGACCGGCGGCTGCACCGTCTCGGTGACCAAGGCCGACGAGTGGGGTGACCGGTTCAACGTCAACTTCGCCGTCAGCGGCACCTCGAGCTGGCGGGTCGCGATCAGCCTCAACGGCGGCCAGAGCCTGCAGAACTCGTGGAACGCCTCGGTCTCCGGCTCGACCGGAACCCTGACAGCCACACCCAACGGCAACGGCAACAGCTTCGGCATCACGCTCTACAAGAACGGCAGCACCGCGCTGCCCACCGCCACGTGCACCGCGACGTGACGCGCGCCTGACCCGAGGCGGGTCGGAGGGCCGATCCCCGGCCCTCCGGCCCGCCTCTCGGCATCTGCCCAGGACCGGGCGGTACGGTGCCCCAGACACACTCGACGATCCGCAAAGGACTCGCAAATGTCCCAGGACTACGCCGCTCCCGCCGGCGCCTACCAGGCCGACGACGTCGTCGCCGTCGCCGCTCCCTACTCCCTGATGACCCGGCTCGTCGCCGAGGCCTTCGGCACGTTCATCCTCGTGCTCGGCATCGTCGGCACGGCGGTGTTCAACATCCTCAACCTGTCGGGCACGATCCTCACGATCGCCCTGGCCGGCGGGATCATGCTCATGGCCGGGATCGCGGCCGTGGGGCATGTGTCGGGCGGCCACTTCAACCCCGCGGTGACGTTCGGTCTCGCGCTGGCCGGCCGCACGTCGTGGCGGGACCTGCTGCCGTACTGGCTCGCGCAGTTCGTCGGCGCCACCGCCGCGGCCGCCGTGCTCTGGGCCGTCATCCCCATCAAGCTCGTCGAGGCCATGAGCCTCGAGACCCGCGGCGACCTGCTCGCCCGCACGGCCAACGGCTGGGGCACGCGCTCCGGTCTCGCCGCCGCCACGCAGGGCACGGTCGAGTTCCCGTTCCTGAGCGCGGCGATCTTCGAGGTCGTCATCGCCGCGGTGTTCGTCGGCGTCATCCTGGCCGTCACCAAGAAGCCGCGCATCACGCCGCCGTCGGTCGTCATCGGCTTCACGCTGACCGCGCTGCACATCATCTCGTGGCCGGCGACCAACACGTCGTTCAACCCGGCGCGCTCGTTCGCGTCCGTGATCTTCTCGGGCAACGGCGACGCCTGGGGCCAGCTCTGGCTGTTCCTCGTCGCACCCCTCGTGGGCGCCGGGCTCGCCGCGCTGTTCGCGCTCGTCTTCTCGCCGGTCGCCGCCGCCCCCGTGGACGTGGAGGTCGACGACGTCGACGAGACGTACGAGGAGAGCTACGAGATCGTGCCCGAGGCCGAGACGGCCGTGCCGGCCGTGGCCGTCGCTCCCGTCGAGGACGCCGCGGCCGCTCCTGCGGAGCCGGTCGAGGCCGTCGAGGCCGCCTCCGACGTGCCCGTCGAGCCCGCAGCCGACGACGTTGCCGCCCCCGAGGGCAGCACGCCGGAGAAGCCGAAGGACTGATCCTCCCCGACGCGGAACGGCCCCCGCCGCCGCCCTCATGGGGCGTCGCGACGGGGGCCTTCTCGCGCCGGGACGTGCCCGGCCCGCTCAGCCGAGGTACGGCACCGTCAGGGCGAGGAACGCGATCGCCGCCGCGCCCCCGAGGTAGAGCACGACGTCGAAGGTCTTGGAGCGCACGGCGATGCCCGCGGCGTGCGACGCACGCGGAGCCAGCGCCCGCCAGACGCCCGCGACGGCGAGCGTCAGCGCGACGGCCAGCGCCCCGAGCTTGGCGCTGACGAACGCGCCCAGAACGGCCGCGGCGAGGACCCCGGCCGTCGCGAGCACCAGGCCGCCCTTGGGGCTCGGTCCGCGGTACCGAGGCGGCGTCACCTGCGGGGCCGAGGGGCCGGGAAAGAGGGGGCGCTGGTCCACGCCGCGAGCCTACCGGCGTGCCGGACCCCGTCCTGCGCGGCAGTGTCGTCCATCACCCCGCCACCCACGGCGATGTGCGCCCGCTAGCGTGAGGGACGTGCCTCGTCCTGCGCCTCGCCGCTTTCCCCCGCTGCCCGTCGTCTCGCCCTCGCCGCCGCGCAGCGTCGTCGTCGTGGGCGCGGGACTGGCCGGGACGCAGACGGTGGCGGCGCTGCGCGAGCACGGGTTCGACGGCCACCTCACGGTGCTCGGCGCGGAGGGTGTGCCCCCGTACGACCGGCCTCCTCTGTCCAAGGAGCTGGTCACCCGGCCGGAGCCGGTGTGGCTCAGCGACGACCTGGGCATCGACGTCGACAAACTCGGCGACGACGTCCGCCTCGCAGACCGTGCCACGTCGCTCGCGGTGACGACGGAGTCGGTCGTGGTGACGACGGCGAGCGGCAGCCGGGTGGAAGCCGACGCCGTCGTGCTCGCGACGGGGTCGGCGCCGGTGACGCCGAAGGGCTGGGAGCCGGCGTGGGTGCTGCACACCGCCGCCGACGCCGCACGGCTGCGCGCGGCGCTGCGCCCCGGGCTGCGGCTCGTCGTCGTGGGTGCCGGGTGGATCGGCGCGGAGATCGCGGGCGTCGCCGCCGGGCAGGGGGCGGACGTCACGGTCGTCGAGGCCGCCGCGGTGCCGCTCGAACGACAGCTCGGCGCCGGCGTCGGCAGGCACCTCCCGCCGTGGTACGAGGCCGCCGGGGTGCGCCTGATGACGGGTGCCGAGGTCACCGCCGTGGACGCGGGCGGCGTGACGCTCGTCGACGGAGAGCGCCTCGACGCCGACGTGGTGCTCGCGGCGGTCGGCGCGCGCCCGGCGTCGGAGTGGCTCACCGGGGCGGTGCCCAGGGACCCGAGCGGCCGCCTGCGCGTCGACGTCGCAGGACGGCTGACGGGCCACCGCTCCCCCACCGACCCCGCGGGACGGCTCGCTCCCGCGGCCCTCGCCCGCGTGTGGGCGGTCGGCGACATCGCGGTGCGCGACCACCCCGTGTTCGGCCCCGTGCCGGGCGGGCACTGGTCCGCGGCGCTGCACGACCCCGAGGTCACGGTGCGCGCGATGCTGGGCGTCGACCCTGCGCCGTCGGACCCGGAGGAGCTGCGCGCGCGGCTCGGCCTCGCCCCGGTCGTCCGGCACGGGCCCTACGTGTTCTCCCGGCAGCTCGGGCACGACCTCGCGCTGCTCGGGCTGCCGACGCCCGCCGACGGCGTCGTGCTGCGCGGCGACCCGGCGTCGGGCGGCCCGTGGGCCGCGCTCTACCTCGAGCAGGCGCTCGACCGGCACCCCCGGACGACGCGCGAGGGGCACCGCGTGGCACTGCTGCGCGCGGTGCTGCTGGTCGACTCGCCGCGGGACGTCGGCCCGCTGCGCCGCCTGATGAACGGCCCGGCACCGCTGCAGATCGACGTGGACGCGGCGCTCGACGTGACGCGTCGCCTGCGCGACGCGATCATCCCCGACACTGCGGTCTGACCCCCGTCGCCCCCGCGGGTTGAGCCCCGTCGAAACCCACCCCCAGCGGGTTGAGCCCCGTCGAAACCCCTGACGGTTGAGCCCCGTCGAAACCCCCGTTGGTTGAGCCCCGTCGAAACCCCCTGACGGTGGAGCCCCGTCGAAACCGTGGTTGGTTGAGCCCCGTCGAAACCGTGGTTTCGACGGGGCTCAACCAACACGACCTAGCCCGTGGTTTCGACGGGGCTCAACCACCACGACCGGGGCTCAACCACCAGGACCGGGGCTCAACCACCAGGACCGGGGCTCAACCACCGGGTGGTGCGCGTCAGTGGGCGAAGTGGCGCGTGCCCGCCAGGTACATCGTCACGCCCGCGGCGGCCGCCGCGGCGATGACCTCCTCGTCGCGGATCGAGCCGCCGGGCTGCACCACCGCGCGGACGCCGGCGTCGAGCAGCACCTGCAGCCCGTCCGCGAAGGGGAAGAACGCGTCGGACGCCGCGACGGCGCCCCGGGCGCGCTCGGCGTCGCCCGCGAGGGTGTTGGCCCGCTCGACCGACAGGCGGCACGAGTCGACGCGGTTGACCTGCCCCATGCCGATGCCGACGGCGGCACCGTCTGCGGCGAGCAGGATCGCGTTGGACTTGGCGGCGCGCACGGCCTTCCACGCGAACGCGAGGTCCGCGAGCACCTCGGGCGTGGCCGGCTCGCCGGCGGCGAGGGTCCACGAGGCCGGGTCGTCGCCGGCGGCCTGGAACTCGTCGCGCTCCTGGACCAGCAGCCCGCCCGAGACCGGCCGGACCTCGACGCCGCCGCGCGCGGGTGCCTCGGCGACGAGCAGGCGCACGTTCTTCTTGGTCCGCAGGATCTCGAGCGCGTCAGGCTCGAAGCCCGGCGCCACGACGACCTCGGTGAACACGGGAGCGATCTGCGCGGCGGCGTCGGCGGTGATGACGCGGTTCGCGGCGATGACGCCGCCGTACGCGCTGACCGGGTCGGTCGCGTGCGCACGGCGGTGCGCCTCGGCGATGTCGGCACCGACGGCGATGCCGCACGGGTTGGCGTGCTTGATGATCGCGACGGCCGGGGCCTCGTGGTCCCAGGCGGCGCGCCAGGCGGCGTCGGCATCCTGGTAGTTGTTGTACGACATCTCCTTGCCGTGGAGCTGCGTGGCGGCGGCGAGACCGGTGCCCGTGCCGTCGACGTAGAGCGCGGCGCCCTGGTGCGGGTTCTCGCCGTAGCGCAGCGTCGCGGACTTCTCCCACGCGCCGCCGGTGAAGTCGGCCCAGCCGTCCGCGGCGGGCACGTACTGGTTCGCGAACCAGTTGGCGACCGTCACGTCGTACTGCGCGGTGTGGGCGAACGCGGCGGCCGCGAGCGCCTTGCGCTGTGCGAACGTGAAACCACCAGCGTTGACTGCCGCGACGACGTCGTCGTACCGCGCAGGGTCGACGACGACGGCGACGGACGGGTGGTTCTTGGCCGCGGCGCGCACCATCGAGGGGCCGCCGATGTCGATCTGCTCGACCATGGTGTTCTCGTCGGCGCCGCTGGCCAGCGTCGCCGCGAACGGGTAGAGGTTCACGACGACGAGCTCGAACGGCGCGATCTCGAGCTCGGCGAGCTGGCGCAGGTGCTCGGCCTTGCGGGAGTCGGCGAGGATGCCGGCGTGGACGCGCGGGTGCAGCGTCTTGACGCGCCCCTCGAGGCACTCGGGGAACCCGGTGAGGTCCTCGACGCGGGTCACCGGCAGGCCTGCGTCCGCGATCGTCGACGCCGTCGAGCCGGTGGAGACGAGCTCGACGCCCGCGGCGTGCAGCGCGGTGGCGAGCTCGACCAGGCCGGTCTTGTCGAAGACGGAGAGCAGGGCGCGCTTGACGGGGCGCTGTGCGTCGTCGGCGAGGACGACGTCGGGGGCGGTCGAGTGGACCTTGTCGATGCCGGACATAGGGGCTCCTGGGAGTCGGCGTGTGCAACGAAGGACCCCGGCGCCCAGGCGGGCGACGCACGAAGGCTGCAACACCCCACGGTGTCGAGGCCGCTCCCCGGTGGTGACCCACCCTCGCCAGTCACGGCCGGGCCCCAGTCTACTGACGTGGCCGGTCCGTCACGTCGCGGCCGGCGTCACGCGCCCGTCGGGGCACCGGTGGGGTCGACGTCGGGCAGCGCGTCCGCGGCCCAGGTGTCGGGGGTGCCGATGCGGTGCAGCGAGCGCACGCACGCCATGGCGACGACGGCGGCGACCATGACCAGCGCGAAGACCCACAGGGTGACCTGGAGCCCGGCGGCGGCGAGCAGCGCCCCGGCGATCACGGGGGTGAGCGGCGCGGTCGCGAGGTACGCCAGGGACAGGGTCGACGACAGCCGTCCCTGCAGCCGCGCGGGCGTGACGGCCATGGCGTAGCCCTGCGTCCCCGCGTTGGCCGGTGCGAGCGGCAGCACGGCGAGCGCCGTGAGCACGAGATAGGCGACGTAGGTGTGCAGGGCGGCCATCGCGACGCAGCACAGGGCGATCCAGGCGAGCGTGGTCAGCATGACGACGCCGGCGCGCACGCGCTGGAGCACTCGGCTCGCGACGACGGCCCCGAGGAGGATCGCTCCGCCGGCGGCGGCGTCGATGAGCGCGATGAGCAGGGGCTCGGTGTGCCGCTGGACGAGGTCGAGGTTGACGGCGACGAGCAGGCCGTTGACGGTGAGGTTGATGACGGGCGAGATGAGCAGCATCGCCCGGAAGAACGGCCGGCCCCACACGAAGCTCAGCCCCTCGCGCAGCGCGGCGACCGGGTGCGTGTCGCGAGCGGCCGCCACGTCGTCGCCGAGCGGCACCCGCACGAACCACGTGGCGACGGCGACGGCGACGTGCGCGACGGCGGAGACCGCGATCGGCAGGAAGTGCGTGAACCCGTAGAGCGCGCCGCCGGCCGGTCCGGAGATCAGGGAGGCGACGGCGCCGCGCCCCTGCACGGCCGCCATGGCGGTGGGCATCTGCTCGGGGGTGACGACGGCGCGGATGGCGCCGGACTCGGCGGGGCCCTCGAGCGCGGTGACGAGCGAGGCGCCGAAGAGCACGGCGGCCAGGTGGACGGCCGTGAGGTGCCCGGTCAGCCCGGCGACGGCGACGGTCGCCCACAGGAACGCGCCGACGAGGGCCGCGCCGATGATGAGCCGGCGGCGGTCGACGCGGTCGGCGACGACACCGGCGGGGAGCGTGGCGAGCAGCGCCCCCACCTCCCCGACGCCGGCGACGAGCCCGGCGTGGGCCACCGAGCCGGTGACCTGGTACGCGATGAGCGGGATGGTGAACGTCCCGATGCCGGCGCCGATGAGCTGGGCGGTCTTGCCCGACATGAGCAGCAGGTAGGGGCGGTTCTTCCACAGTCCCGGCTGCGTGGGGGCCGGCGCCGTCGTCGTGGTCATGTCGACGACGCTACTCTCGCAAGACTTATTGCGCAATATTGCTTGCGCACCTGCTCTTGCGCACACCGCGTAGCCTGAGCGCATGGCCACGTCCATGCAGGTGAACACGCCCGAAGCGCTGCGCGCCCTCGCCCACCCGCTGCGGCAGAAGATCATGTACCGGCTCGAGATCGACGGGCACGGACGCGCAGCCGACCTCGCCAAGGTCCTCGACGAGCCCGCCAACTCGGTCTCGTTCCACCTGCGCACGCTCGCCAAGGCTGGCCTCGTCGTCGAGGCACCCGAGCTCGCGCGCGACAAGCGCGACCGGGTCTGGCGGAACGCCGCGGACACCTACGACATCGAGCCGGGGACCCCCGGGGTGGAGTCCATCGTCAAGGGCTACCTCGACTGGCTCCGGGCCGCCGCGAGCCGCCGCCGCTCCACCGACGGCGAGCGCCGCGTCACGGTCCGGCTGACCGACCTCACGCTCACCGCGGCGGAGGCCGCCGCCCTGACCGAGGAGATCGCCGCCGTCCTCGACCGCTGGTCCGAGACCTCGGTGCGCGCCGCCCGCGCCGACAGCGGCACGCCCCGCGAGATCTACCGCCTCATCAGCGCCGTCGGCCCGAGCGAGCTGCCCGGCGAGCCCGGCTGACGACGAGGCCAAGGTCACACAGGTCCAGGGCCGTTGCCCCTGGCGACACACCGGTCACACCCTCGATCATCGGGCCACCGGGCAGTGTCGCCCGGGCAAGCCACGAGGAGGACCTCATGCTCACCGTCCACTCCACCGTCGGCCAATGGCTCGACCACCCTGTCGGCGGACCCATCTTCACGGCCCTGATCGAGAGCGGCGGTGGCAGCGTCGACCAGCTCGGACCCGCGCGCGGCATGCCGCTCGACCAGCTCGTCAAGGTCTCCGGCGGCGCGTTCCCCCAGGCCGCCGTCGACGGGATGCTCGCCGCGTACCGGGAGGCGGCACCCGAGGAGGCGGCCGCCGCGGAGGAGTCGCGGGCCGCCGCCGGGTGGGCCGAGCAGATCACACCCCACCGGTTCAGCGGGGAGACCATCATCGTCACGGGCGCGGCGTCCGGCATCGGCCGCGCGGTCGCCTCCCGCGTCGCGCGCGAGGGCGGCCGCGTCATCGCCGCCGACGTCTCCAAGGAGAAGCTCGACGAGATGGCCGCCTCGCTCGCGGGCACGCTGCCCGAGGGCGCCGAGATCATCGCCGTCGCCGGCGACATCTCGGACGACGACGACGTCGCCCAGATCGTCCGGGCGGCAGGCGACACCATCCACGGCCTCGCCAACGTCGCCGGGATCATGGACGACATGTCCGCCGTCCACGAGGTCAGCGACGAGATCTGGGACCGCGTCCTGCGCGTCAACCTCACCGGCACCATGAAGCTGACCCGCGCCGTCGTGCCGGTGATGCTCGAGGCCGAGCACGGGCGCATCGTCAACGTCACGTCGGAGGCCGGCCTGCGCGGGTCCGCCGCGGGCGTCGCGTACACCGCGTCGAAGCACGCCGTCGTCGGTCTCACCAAGTCCACCGCCGTCATGTACGCCAAGAGCGGCATCCGCACCAACGCCGTCGCTCCCGGCGGCGTCGCCACCGGCATCCACCTGCCCGGCATGGCGGCGCTGGGCGCCCCCGTGCTCAGCGGCTACCAGTCCAACATCCCGTCGATCGCCATGGCCGAGGAGCTCGCGGCGTCGATCACGTTCCTGCTGAGCAAGGACTCGATCAACGTCAACGGCGCGATCCTCGCGTCCGACGGCGGGTGGTCGGCCGTCTGACCGACTCGTCTACCCGACGACGGCGCGGCCGTCCTCGATCCGCAGACCCTCGCGCGCGATGCGCCCGACGGTCTCGACGAGCAGCGCGCGCTCCGCCACCTTGATGCGCTCGTGGAGGGTGGCCTCGTCGTCGTCGGACAGCACCGGGACGGCGACCTGCGCGAGGATCGGGCCGGTGTCCACCCCGGCGTCGACGACGTGCACGGTGCACCCGGTGACCTTGACGCCGTACGCGAGCGCGTCGCGCACGCCGTGCGCGCCCGGGAACGACGGGAGCAGCGCCGGGTGGGTGTTGATCACACGGCCGCCGAACCGCTCCAGGAACGACGGCGCGAGGATGCGCATGAAACCCGCGAGCACCACGAGGTCGGGCCGGAAGACCGCCACCGCCTCGCCGACGCCGCGGTTCCACGCGGCCCGGTCCTCGAAGTCCGCCATCGCGACGACGGCGGACGCGATGCCCGCCTCCCGGGCGAGGTCGAGAGCCCCGGCGTCGGGCTTGTCGGTCACGAGCCCGACGACGCGGGCACCGTAGCCGGGCGCGTCGTGGGCGGAGAGCAGCGCGGCGAAGTTCGAGCCGCCGCCCGAGGCGAGGACGACGATGCGCGTCGCGGAGGTCGCGTCGACCGGGTGACCGGAGGGAGTCTGCACGAGGCGAGCGTAGCCGCGCCCGGCCGTCAGTCGTCCGACCGGCCGAACCAGGGGACGTGGCGCCACGGCCGCGTGTGGGCGAGGACGACGACGAGCGCGGCGCCGACGAGCACCTCGGCGGCCACCAGGCCACCCACCACCAGCGGGTCCCCGCCGACCACCGCGAGCCGTCCGCTGCCCGCCGCCCCGCCCGCCCAGTGCTGCACCACGACCGTGGCCGCACCGGCGGACACCGCCGTCCCTCCGAGCACCCAGGCGACGTCGCTCCAGTGCACGAGCGAGGGCTCGAGCCGGCGCCATGCGAACCACCCGGCGAGCACGCCGCACGCCACCACGACCACGGGCGACGCCGCCCCGAGCGGCCCCGACCACTGCGGCCCGGGCAGGGCGCCGAGCAGCGGCAGCGCGGGCAGCGGCCCGTCGACGACGCCGCGCGTCGAGAAGGACGTCCCCGCCCCGACGGCGAACCCTGGCCCGGCGATCCACGCCGACGCCCACACCACGAGGTTGGGCACGAGGGCGAGCTGGGCGACCGCGAGCACCACTCCCCCGATCCAGCCCGGCGCGAGCGCCGTGAGCACGTCGTCCGAGACCGTGCGGCCGGCGAGGATCCAGATGGCCGTGAGCACAGCGCTGGCGGCCATGAACGCGGCGAACGCCACGGCGCCTGCGCGCAGCCCGAGCCGCAGCACGGGCGGCAGCACGCCGAGCGTGGACTCGGCGACGTCGGCGACCCTCGGCGCCTCGGGTTGCGCGAGCGTGCCGACCACCATGCCGCCCCCGCCGACCACGACCGCGCCGAGCGCGGCGAGCGCCAGCCCGGGCCCGCGCACCCCGCCGGCAGCCGCGGCGCCCACGACGACGACGAGGTAGGCGCAGGTGCCGCTGACGACGGACGTCGGCGACCCGATCGCGGACCGCTTGGCGCTGACGTACGTGGTGAAGAGCGCGAGCGCACCGATGCCGAGCGGGACGACGGTCAGGTCGCCGATCGGCACGCCGTGGCCGAGCAGCCACCGGCCTCCCGCAACCCGCCCGGCCTCCGCCCAGGGCACCTGGTCGGAGCCGACGTCGGGCGCGCCGAGCAGGGCGACCACGGCGAGCAGCGGGACGAGCACGAAGCTGAGCACGACGCCCTGCAGCACGGCCCACAGCCCGGACATGACCGCGGCGAACCGCGCTCCCCGAGGGTCGACCTCGGTTTCGGCGTCGACCGTGCGCGGTGCGGTGCGGGTGCTCACGTCACGATGGTGCCCGCTGCCGGCCGCCAGGCGGCGGTCCCACACCGAGACCCCCGCCGGTCGAACCCCGTAGAAACCCCTCGCACCGACCCCTCATGCTGGTTGAGCCCCGTCGAAACCACCCCGCCCGAGGAC
>CBINDH010000010.1:0-19570 GCA_966249365.1 uncultured Xylanimonas sp.
CCTGTTCAACGCCTTCCTCGTCCTCGCAGCCGCCATCACCTGCTACAAGAAACTCACCAAACTTTCCACGTGAGACACGCTCTTAGTCATTAGCTTGACTGCCCCCGGCCAGCAGTTCGCCCCCAGCCCTCACCGGCCCGATCACGGAGGTCACCGGTGACCAGTCCCTTCGTCCGCCGGCAACGACTCGCCACCGAACTACGGACCCTGCGCGAGCAGCGCGGCATCACCGCCGACGAGCTCGCCAAGGCGATCTTTCGCTCCCGCACGACCATCTCCAAGCTCGAGAACGCCCGCTGCCGCCCCGACGTCGGCGACGTCTCGAACATCCTCAAAGCGCTCAAGGCCCCCCGCGAGCACACCCAAAAGATCATCGAGATCGCTCTCGAAGCCAATGCGCGCGGCTGGTGGGACTCTTACGGCGACGCCATGGGCGCCCGGGGGCGTATGTACGCCAACATCGAATCAGGGGCTGCGACGATCTGCGAGTACAACCAGTTCACCATCCCAGGCACCCTCCAAACTCCCGACTTCATTCGTTTCATGATCGAGATGGCGGAGAGCGAGGGAAAGATCGACTTTCTTCCTGAGCGCATGCTCGAGGCTCGGCTACATCGCCAGAAGCTTGCTTTGCGTCAGGACGGCCCGCGCTACGAAGCCATCTTGGACGAAGTCGTCATACGCCGTCCGACAGCCCCACCCGAGGTGATGCTCGGCCAGCTTCGGTACCTGATCGAGACCGCAGCCAGGCACCCCCGTGTCACGCTGCTGCTTTTGCCGATCGAAGCTGATTTCACCGGACGCCTGCTACCGAAGTCAGCCTTTTCTCTCTACACCTTTCCAGACCCCGACGACCCTCCGATGGCAGTCGTCGACACCGTGAGCACCGACATCGTCCACATCGAACGTGAGGAGGTGATGCGGTATAACCAACGGTATGAGCATCTTCGGCAGGCTGCTCTCTCTGGCGCCGCCAGCCTCGGCCTGCTGACTGATGCAGCCGACGCCCTTGAGAACAGGATCGGACCCCGTCCATGACCACGCAGTACCTCACGTGGCGCAAGTCGAGCCACAGCGAAGCCAACGGGAACTGCCTCGAAGTCTCTCGCTCTACCTCAGGGATCATTGGCGTGCGCGATAGCCAGCAGCACGGCACCGGCCCCGTCCTGGACTTCACCCCCCGAGAGTGGGCCGCGTTCATGCGGGCCCTCCGCTCCGCAGACTCCTGACAAGCGAGCCACGGCCGGACCCCCGTTGAGCGCGGGGTCCGGCCGCTGCCGTTGCGAGCCGGGTGATTCGCATGTGAGTCGGGCGCAGTGACCTCAGTCAGGGCGAGAGGACTCCGGGTGGCGCGGCCCCTGCCCCGGCGGCGGGTCGAGGATGGTCTTGTACGGCTCTCCGGTGCGGATGGCCTGCGCCATGGCGTCATACACCTCAAGGATTAGTTCCTTGGTCCGGTATGACCCGAACGCCGCTACATCCTTCTTCTTCACGATCGGGAACGTCTCCATGATGTAGTCGACGTCGTCTCGCTCGATCCCGTACAGGTGGAAGAAAGCCGCATCCAACTCCGCCCGCAACAACCTCCGTCGCTCCTCATCCCATCGGAATGGTGCACCGGAATCCGCCAAAGCCCGCGCAAAACCCAACAGATCCCAAGCTGTGAAACTGAGCTCCAGGACCCGTCGCACCATCCAAGCATTCGCCGATTCGTTCCCGCTCCAGGGCGCCCGAGACTCATCACTCAGAATCGGGATCGGCAATTGCCTTAGAACGAAGTACCCGAGGGAGGTTCCGCCCACCTTTTGCCTGGCGCAATAGTCCAAGACAAAGGACGAGAGGCATCCATCAAAGAATGCAATCGCCTCTGCCGAGCGCCCAATGGAAATTAGTGGCGCCTTGTGGCCCACTGCATAACGCGGCAAGACACTGCAGATAACCGTTCTCATGTCGAGAGAGCTAGTAACGTCACGGAATGCTAGAAGCCATTCTCGCATCACTTCGCCAGCTGACGAGTTTACAACCTCCTCAGCCATCCAGTAGCGCGGAAGTGGACTGTAGCCTGGATTAGAGTGCTCCAGTTCCGAGACTCGAGGAAGAGCTCTAACACCCTTTCCCGACCGAAGATCTACTCCGGCATATGTTCCAAAGCGGTGGTCGAAGTGATGCAGCATCTTCCCCTCGTAGAGCGGCAGGTAGCGCTGGGTGCCGCGGATGAAGACGTTGGCCTGTAGATGCCAGCCGCTCGCTTCGAGCTCTTCTCGCGTGCGGAATAGCTGAGAGTCGTTGGCCATGTGGAACATCGTCATGAACGAGATGCCCCATGGGTTGCCGTTGGGGTCGCCCTCGCGCAGCAGGACCGGGACGCGGCGATAGATGCCGAGGGTGATCTCGGCATCGCGGCGGCTGCGGAAGACTGGGCACGTCCCAGTCTCAGGATTTACAAGCTTGATGTCGGCACTCGTGAGTTCGAAGACCCTCTTGGCATCGAAGACATCGACCACACTTTCGTTGCGGAAGGAGAATTTGACCGATGCTCCATTTGTAGACCCCAAAGTGAGCAGGCAAAACCTATTCCCTTGCGCGCCCGCCACATCCGGGAAAAACCCACTGTTGCGGAAATCGTATAGGGACTCTAGCGTGCCGCTTTCAATCAATTCTTTGAAGAAAAATTGGGTCGTGGCGTCCGTAGCTATGCCAGTTGGTACGATAATACCTAGGCGGCCGTACGGACTGAGAACCGTCCAGTCTTGCTCGGAGAAGACTGCATAGGTGTTGATGTCGCCTCGTCCGGTTAGCGGGTAGCAGCCGGACATCCGCAGGAAGTGGCTCTCCGCCTCGGCCTGGCGCTTGGCCTTGCCGAACTCCGCGTACAGGTCGGGGTTCTCGTCCTTAAGGTCCTCGATGAGGTCTGTCCGTGCGGCCTTGTTGGGAGCCTTGGCGATCTCCTCGTCGCGGGTGGCGAAGAACTCCTGTTCCTGAAGCTTGATGCGTTCCCAGGGAGGGTTGCCGAGGACGCAGGTGAAGCCGCCGGTCCAGCCGGTTCGGGGGTCGGTCCCGGAGGCGTTCTCGTCTTCGGGGACGGTGAAGACGGTCGGGAACTCCAGGTGCCAGTGGAAGAAGCGGTACTGCTTGGCCAGCTTCCGCAGTTCGGCGCGGCTGCGCGGTGCGAGCGTGTCCGCGTCCTGGCTGAGCTTGATGAGGTCACGAGTGGTGATGGCGGGGGCGTGGTCATCCGTCTTCATCCAGACGAAGGACGCGCACCAGGCGTCGTGGAGTTCCTTCTGCTCCAGGTACTCAGACGCTTCCTGCAGCTCCTGGTACGCGTTCTGCTGGGCATGGACGTGGGTCAGGTCGTCGCTCTGGGCGTTGGTGATGGCGGCGGCACGGCGGGCCAGGCCGTGGTTGCCGACTCGCAGGCCGGTCTCATCGAACAGTTCGCCCTGAACGGCGAGGTGGCGCTTCTCATACGCCTCACGCTCCGCCTTGTTGCGCTTCTTGAGGGCGGTGACCCACTTCTTGTCGTCGCCCTCGATTGCCTTGAAGGCGTCGTCGGGCAGGCCGGCGTCCAGCAGCTTCGGGGTGGTGCCGAGGAGGGCGTTGCCAACCTTGATGTGGGCGTCCAGGAAGGTGAGTGCCTTGCCGGGCTCCAGCGCCTCCAGCCAGAGGGAGACCTTGGCCAGCTCGACCGCCATTGGGTTGATGTCCACGCCGTAGATGCACTGGGAGACCACGTCGCGCAGGGCGTGACGAATCGCCTCGTTGGACGGCTCCGGGTCGCCCGTGCGGACGAAGGCGAGGCGCTTGGCGATGCGGCGGGCGGCGGCGACGAGGAAGTGGCCGGAGCCGCAGGCCGGGTCGCAGACCGTGAGGGCGAGGAGGGCGCCTTCCTGCTCCTCGGGGGTGTTGCCCGACTTCATCGCGTCGTCGATGACAGGCTCAAGGGCGGAGTCGAGAAGGGTGTCGATCAGGGAGGACGGGGTGTAGTACGAGCCGCTCGTCTTGCGGTCGTTGCCGCTGAGCTGCCGCAGCTCGAAGGCGCCCTTGGCCGGGTCGTGCTTGGGGACATACTCCAGCAGCGACTCGTACACCGACCCCAGTTCCTCCGAGCCGAGGTGCTTGAAGTCGACGCGGCGGATGCGGCGGGCCTTCTGGTCGTGGACGCGCGACAACGACCGCACTGCGTTGAACAGGTGCTCGTTGGTGAGGGAGAGCCCGTGCAGGTTGTGGTCGGCGTCGGAGAGTTCGAAGATGCCGCCGAGGGCGGGGAGGCCGAGTTCGGGACGTCCGCCTTCCTGGTTCAGGCCGTCCAGGATGAGCGTCACGGCCTGCCACTCGTCGGCGTGGCGGCCGCCGTGGCGGCGGGCCGCGATGCGGCGGAGGCGGTCCGTGGAGAAGTAGGTGTTGTAGCGGTCGCGGGCCGTCTGGGGCGCGTCCGGGGAGAGCAGAACCTCGCGGTCTTCGGCGACGAAGAGGAACAGCAGGCGGTAGACGGTCCGGAGCAGCGCACGGTGCAGGGTCTCCGGGGTGACGGCCTTGTTGTCGGCGTCCTTGAGCGCGTCCCGAAGAGCCTGGTTGTCGGGGTGTTGGATGAAGCCCGTGCCGAGGGTCTCGATGGCTTCCTTGACGGTGACGCGGAGCTGGTCAAGGACGCGGGCACCGGAGTCGATGGCTTCCTGGCGCCACTTCTCCAGCCAGCAGGAGGCCGGGCCGGCGTCCTCACCCTGGTGCTCGAACCGGGACGAGTGCGCCACCCGGTACAGCAGCACGAACGCGTCGAACGCCTCGCCCTCGAAGATGGCTTCGAGGTCGAACTCGACGTAGGCGGAGCCGGCGAGGGCGCTGGAGTCGCGGAGGACGCGCAGCAGCCGTCCATTGGTGACGAGGCCCCAGAGGGCGGCAGCGCTGCGGTTCAGGTACTCCTGCACCAGCGATTGCGGGGCCGCGTCGGCGGCGCCGGGGATGCCCTTGGTACGCCGGTCGAGGTCGACGCCCCAGCCGAGCTGGTGGATCGGGACGTGCTGCCAGTGGTGGCTGATGGCGAACTGCTTCTCGCCGTCGTCGCTGGGCAGTCCCCCGGCGGGGACACGCGGCAGGTGGCCGTAGCCGAGTTCCTGGAAGAGGCGGCCGAGCCAGTATTCGCGGGTGACGCCGACGGCCGGGTCGCCTTCGGTGAGCTGCTCCTTGAACGCGGCGTAGCGTCCGCGCAGGTACGTCCAGGAGCGTTCGGCGACGTCGGTGACCGTCTCGTCCTTGGCCAGGTGGTACGCGGCGGGCTTGGCGCCGGGCAGGTCGCTGTTTCCGCCGGCGATGCGGAGCAGGGTCTCTTCGGGGAGGAGTCCGCCGACGGAGGTGATGCCGAGGGGAAGGGTGCTGGTGCGGCTCATCGGGCGGCCTCTCCGGTGACGGGAAGGTAGACGTACAGGCCGAGGACGTCGGCGTTGGGGTCGGCCTCGACTCGGAGGCCGCGGATGACGACGCCGGTCTCGCGGCGGCGGGTGGCCTCGCGGACGCGTGCGTGCGATGCGCGGAGGCTGTCGGCCAGGTCGCGGCCGTACTGGTCGAGGTGGGGCCGGAGCGTTTCCAGGCCGTCCAGGATGCGGGTCGCCGTGGCGGTGGCGAACTCGGGCGCGGTGTTCTCGTCCGCGCGGACGTCCAGGAGGGCGAGCGCCTCGTCCTCGCTGAGCCATTCGGCCTTGGCGGGGCTGCCGCGGAACGCGAGGACGCGGGCGTCTTCGGCGATCTGCTGGCGGCGTCCGCCGTCGCGGGTCGGCAGCGTGAGGTGGAACCGGTAGCGGACGAGCAGGAGTGTCGTGCGGGTCGGCACGGCGGTCGTGCGGATCACGCCGCAGCGGCGGGCCGGGCGCTGCCAGTCGTCCAGCTTCGGGTCGAGCGCCGCGTCCAGGACGAAGCGGGCGATGGTGTTGACGGTCGCGTCGGTCCGGACGAGCGCCGCCTCGCCGCGCTTGACCGGCGGCAGCGGGTGGAACGCGATCTCGCGGGCGTTCTTCGGGCCGAGAACGGCCTCCAGGCCGCTCATCAGCGTGGACGGAAGCCCGCCCGTGTCGGCGGTGAACGAGCCGTCGGCGGCCTCGCGGGAAATCTGGCCGCGCAGCTTCACCACTGCCGTCCGGACGAACTCGGCGGCCTCGGCGCCCGAACCGAGCGCGGCGCGGATCTCGGTGACCTCGCGGGCCACCTCGTCCGCGTGGATGGCGTGCTGGGCGAAGCGGGCGCGGGACGCGCGCTCGCGTTCGGCGGCGCTTACCCAGTCGGCGTGCAGGTCGTCGCGCTCCGAAGTCGAAGCTCAGTTGCTCGGCGTCCTCCTCCCGGAGCAGCAGGCCTTCGAGGACGGCGTTGACCACGCTGTCCGACTCGTCCAGGACGGCGACGGAGACGCCCGTGGCCTTGCGGATCTCGGCGTGTTTGCGGATCAGGACGTCGAGGACGATCCCGTCGATCTGGTTGTCGGAGCCGTAGAGGGTGACGGTGCGGACGACGTCGCGGCGCTGCCCGTACCGGTCGACGCGGCCTTCGCGTTGCTCATGTCTGGTGGGGTTCCAGGCGAGGTCGTAGTGGATGACGGCGTCGAAGCCCTCCTGGAGGTTCACGCCCTCGGACAGGCAGTCCGTGGCGACGAGGACGCGCTGCTCCGGGCGGGTCAGTTCTTCGGTGTCCTCGTCGGCGGGAGCGCCGGAGATCATGCGTTCGATGCGGGCGATGCGCTGCTTCGGCGACAGGGTGCCGGTGACCGAGACGACCTCGGTCTTCTTGCCGAGCGCGTCCCCCAGGTGCTCGGCGACGTACTCGGCGGTGGGGATGAAGCGGCAGAAGACGATCGGGTTGTAGCCGTCCTTGAGCAGCTTCTTCACGAGTCTGGTCAGCTCGCCCAGCTTGGTGTCGGCCGCGCCTTCGAGGGCCTCGGCCTGCTTCGCCATCCGGCGGAGCCGCTGCTGCGGGGCGGTGCCGTCCGCGTCCTCCAGGTCGGCGCCGGGTGCGGCGTCGACGGCCTGGGTGGAGTCGTCGTCGGTGAGGTCCATGACGGCGATGCGGCCCAACTCGTCCGCTTCGGGGACGGTCTTGGCGTCCAGGTTGGCGGCGCGGGTGCGGAGGGTCTGCGCGGCGGCGCGGGGTGAGGACGCGAGGGAGCGCAGCAGTGCGAGCGCGGACCACCAGCGGACGCGCTGCCGGACGACGCCGTCGCTCTCGTCAAGGGCCTGCTCACGGGCGTAGTCGAGAACGGCCGTGAACAGCTTCCGATACTCGGCGGACAGCTTGTAGGAGACTTCCTTGCTCTCCCGGTCCTTGGGGAACGGCGTCTCCTCGCCGATGTAGTTGCGGATGTCCGCGCGGCGCCGCTGGACGAAATGGCGGGCGAGGCGGCGGCGTCCCGCGTCGGTGTCCAGCGGGACGGTTTCCAGCTCGGGGTCGAGGAGGCCGAGCAGGTTGCGGAAAGCCTCGTCCTTGCCGCTGTGCGGGGTGGCGGTGACCAGGATGAGGTGGCGGGACGCGTCCGCGGCGACCTTGCTGACGAGGTCGTGGCGGAGCTGGCGTCCGTCGCGGGACCCGGTGGAGCCGGCGGCGACGCAGGTGTGGGCCTCGTCGACGATGACCAGGTCCGGGCAGTGCCGGATGAACTCGTCGCGGTGCCTCGGGTTCTTGATGTAGTCGGTGGAGACGATGACGTTCGGGTGCCGCTGGAACAGCGACTCGCCGATGTCGAGTGAACGCTCCAGCCGCGGCACGGTGGAGGCGAGCACGAGTTCGGCGTCGATGCCGAACTTGTCTCGCAGCTCGTCCTGCCACTGCTCGGCCAATGCCGGGCTGCACAGGATGGCCAGCCCGGACGCTTCGCCCTGCGCCAGCATCTCGGCGGCGATGAGGCCCGATTCGATCGTCTTGCCGATGCCGACGTCGTCGGCGATCAGCAGCCGGACGGTCTCCTGCCGCAACGCCATCAGCAGCGGCACGAACTGGTAGGAGCGCGGGTCGACGGCGAGCTGGGCGAGGGAGCGGAACGGGCCGGCGCCGGAGCGGAAGCCGATGCGCAGCGCGGACCGCAGCAGCCCGGCCGAGCTCTGGTCGCCCAGGTCGTCCGGGGTGGGCGGCGGGAAGCTCGCCATCTCGACCCTTTCCAGCGCGGGCAGTACGCCGACCAGGTCGTCCTGTGCGCCGCCGAGGGGGCGCAGCACCAGCAACTCGGCATCCGAACCGGGCTGGACGACCCATTCACGGCCGCGCGCACGAACCAGTACACCTGGGGCGAATTGGGCGGCCTCTGGCACGTTGATGCTCATGTATCGGGGGGGTCCTTTCGGGGGGTGCCGTGCCGCTTACTTCTCGCCGGGGCCGAAGATGCTTCGGTTGGCGGAAACCGTGGCGTTCCAGTCGCCGTTGTGGCCGAATCGGATCACGTGCCATCCGGCATCGATCAGCCGCTCCTCGGCATCCTCATCACGCGTGCTGACGTGCTCGTCGTCGTGAGCCGGGCCGTCCACGAACACGGCGACCTTGGCCTGTCCGGGCAGCCGGTACACGTAGTCGGGCTGCGCGAGCGCCTCGGTGACGAGGACCTGCTGCTCGGTCGGGAGCCGATATCCGCGCTCCTGCAGCCACGTGATCAGCTCACCCTCCAGGCTGCTTCCGGCCTTCTCGATCAGCACGGCGGGCTGCTCGTCCCGTTCGACCTTGCTCTGCGCGAGGCGGAGCAACAGGTCACGAACGGCGTGGCGGTCGATCATGTGGTGGAGCAGCTGGTTACCGAAGGAGAGGAGGCAGTCGTAACAGCCCTTCTCGCAGCGGTTCTCCGGCCGTGGCCCGCCGAGGTCGTCCCCGGTGTCCGGGTCGAAGTGGGCGATGTGCAGCGCTTCGCGTGCCACGCGGGCCAGCGCGTCCCGGTCGGACTGGAGGCGGCGCAGGACGCCCGCGCCGCCCTCGGCGGACTCGATGAACAGCATCCGCAGCCGGTCCGGGCCGTTGTCGGGGGGCAGCGGCTCGCTGTCCAGCTCGGAATCCTCAAGCTGGAAGACGGCTTCGATGCCGCGTTCCAGGGCGTACTGGAGGGAGATCGCGGTCTCGGCGGGAACCGGGTCGGCGAGGGTCAGGATGAGGATGTTGCGGCGGTCCTCCACGTACGGGATGACCCGCATCTTGCGGACCTTGTCCTCGGTCTCGCCGTCGGCGAGGCCGGTCTCCTCGTCGGTGAGCTCGGTGCCGGGCGCGGCGGTCTTGGCGTCGCGGGAGGGAAGCCAGCGGCCGTTGACGGTGTCGAGCCAGAAGCCGGTCTCGCGGTTCTTGCCGCGCCGGTAGCCGAGGTTCGCGACGCGGACCGTGGCGCTGTCGCCATAGTCGAGCTTCGCGATCGGGCCGTCCTCGTCGACCGCGCGCGCCTCCAGGCGTCCGCGCCGCTTGCCATGATCGTGGAAGCGGTAGGACGTTTCCAGCTCGAAGCCGGCCCGGCGGCGCTCCTCCTCGTCGGACGAAATCCGCTCGCGGCGCTCGGTGAAGACGGTGTGCAGCTGCATCCAGCCGCTGGTGGCGGTGGGGAGCGGCGTCTCGCAAATCTCGCACTCGTCGAGGCCGACGCGCGGCTCGTGGTGGTATCCGCAGTTGCGGCAGCGGCGCGCCTCGCCGGTCGCGACGTCGCCGCCCTCCTCCGTGGGCACCTGGACGCGTTTGACCTGGTAGCGGCTTCCTTCGTGGTAGATCAGGGCGCCGGGGCCGAACTCGCGGATGGCAATGAACCGGGAACGCTGCAGGTAGTCGCCGTCGCGGTCGGCAAGCTTCCCGCCGCGTCCAGGAATGTAGGCGGCCAGCGGCAGGCGCGGGAACGAATAGCCCGGCAGGAAGCCTTCCGACGCGAGGTAGCGGTAGGGGTTGAAGTCCGAGAGGGTGCCGCCGTCCTGCTCGTTGCGCAACAACTTCAGCTGGGTCTCGGCTTCGGCGCGGCGACGCTTGGCGCGCTGCCGGGCGTCGGCGGTGAGGGTGTAGTCGTCGGCGCGGTCGTGCTGGATTTCGCGTTCGGCCTTCGCCCGCTTGTAGAGGGTCCGCCAGCGCTCACAGGCGGCATTGAACTCCCCCGGCGCCGATCGGACGACGCGTTCGAGCCACTCGTCGTCCCACCATGAGGTGTCCTTCTCCAGCTCCACCATGAGGCCGGCGAGCATCCGCTCGGCGCGTTGACGGGCGCGTTCCTGCGCCGGCTCGGCGTTGATCTGCTCGCGCACATGGTGGAGCAGGGGAAGCTCCGGATCGCCGATGTCGATCAGGTCCGGCATGGCGCGTCCAAGTGACAGCTCCGTCTCCGCGAGCCAAATCGCCTGGACATGCGAGCGGACGAGGTCCTCGTTGCCGAGGTCGAGACGCGGTGCCGCCACCGATCCCGAGACCATCTGGTCCGAACGCCGGAAGTAGTAGCGGTCGTGACTGTTTCCGCTTGCGCAGTAGGTGGTGACCAGGGCTGCCTGGCCGGACCGGCCGGCGCGTCCGCTGCGCTGCGCGTAGTTCGCCGGAGTCGGCGGAACGTTCCGCATCGTCACCGCGTTGAGCCCGGCGATGTCCACACCGAGCTCCATCGTGGGGGAGCAATACAGCAGCGGCAGCTTCGCCTTGCGGAATGCCCGCTCCCGGTCTTGACGGACGTTGCTGGGAACCTGCGCGGTGTGCTCGCGGGCGAACAGGCCCGCGAAGCCTCGCGACTGCTTCTGGTAGAGGTCGCGGAAGAACGGGTTGACGCGCGGGCGGGTGTCGGTGCCATTGAACTGCCATCGCAGCGGATCGGCGACACCGAACTCGCCGTCGCCGGCCCGCCAGATGATGACGGCCGCGTTGATGCGGTAGCCCGGCACTCCGCCGTTCTTGGCCGGGACGGCCTCGGTGATCAGCCCGTGGTTGGCCAGGACGTGCAGCAGGTCGGAGATGATCTGCTGGGCGTCCTCGGTGTCGATCCTGTCTGTCCAAGCGGGGAACCGTCCAGGACGGCGCAGGTGGCGGCCGAACCTGCTGCGACCGGACAGGTTGAGATCGCTGCGGCTGCCGCCCCTCTTGCTCGAGCGGGCGAAGGCGGCGCCGACCGGCACCATCCTCTCCCGCTCGGCGAGGGCCCACGGATCTTTCAGCTGGCGGGAGAGCTTGCTCATCTCCTCGAAGCCGAGTTCGGTGAGGCATTCGACGTCGATGGCGAGGACGCGGCGCATCTCGTCGAGCAGGATGCGGATCAGCTCGGCGCGCGTCTGCGGGTCGGCGGTGCGGAGCGGGCCGCACGTGCCGGTCCACGTCTTCTCCAGGGCCGACAACTCGTCCAGGTCGGCGTAGTCGATCCTGATAAGGCCGGTTTGCTCCAGATTGGGCATGGTCACGCGCCAGCCGCGCTCAAGATCGACGAACAGGCGGTAGGCGACGACCTCGCGCAGCGCCCGCTGGGTGCGCTTGCGCTGCGTCGACAGCTCCTCGGGGTTGAGGGCGTAGTCGGCATGGTCGAGGTGAAGCTGAGCGGTCACCGCCTGCGCGACGTTCTCGTGGTGGAGGCCCTCGTCCCCCTCCGCGAGCGCGGCCTGGTAGAGCGCGCCGCGGAGCTGCGCGACCTGCGCGAAATCGTTGAAGTGGCCCGCCTGGAGGCTGGCGTCCTGCCGGTTGTCGACGAACGTCAGCAGCTTGCGGGCGTTCTCGGGAAGCTCCTCCTCCGGCATCGCCTGGAGGCTGCGGACGATGCTGCCGCTGAGCACCGATACCGCCGAGCTGCGTCCCTCCTGGTCGAGCCGGGCGAGCTTGCCGAAGTCGTTGCCGCGTGCCTGCTCGTAGGAAACGCCGCAGCTGAGGCAGAAGCCGAACGGCGTGGGCACGAACGCGGCGCGGACTCCGTCGGTGGCGCCGGAGTCGCGGTCGAGGACGGTGCCGTCCGGGAGGACGCGCAGCACCTGCGGGACATACTTGCGGCGGGACGGGATCACCTCGGGATTGCCGCCCGAGTCCAGCGTGAGCCAGTTGTCGGGCAAGCGCTGCTCGGCCAGTGCCTGGGCCGTGGTCTCCGGCCAGGGCGCCTGCTCGGAGATATAGAGGTAGCCGGCCTCGTCGTCATCGCCACGCCGATGCCGGATGACGGTACGACCGGCCTGCTCCCCTCGCGCGACGGACAGATACTCCTGGCCGCACTGGCGACAGAAGGCCAGGGGAAGCAGCAGCTTGTCCGGTTCACCGGGAACCCGCAGCTGGTAGTCGCGCGTGATGCGGCGAACGCCCTCTGGTTCGAGAGACACGAAGACCGTGTCACCCTTCGACAGGAACTGGTGCAACCGGAAGGCGAACAGGTACCGGCCCTTGGCCGTCGGGTGCGGCGCCTCCGAGCCGGCCTTCAGCGTGGCCTTGATCGCTTCGGCGCAGCGTTCCTCGGACATGCCGGTCAGCTCCGCCAGGTCCGCGGCCGCCTTCTGCACGGTCGTGGGTCTGCGGCGGACCAGCCGGCCCGTGCCCTTCTCGGTCTCCACGCCGAACGTCGTCTCGATCCAGCGTGCGAGCGGGTTGCCGACCAATTCGTCGTAGGACGCCCCGAGAGGTGGCTGAGCGATCTGAACCGCCAGTTCAACGGGGTCGAGATCGCCGTCCTCGGTCGAGCGCGTCAGTGTCTCGCCGATGACCCGGTGCCGCTCGATCGGGGTGTCGAAGATCTTGCTCGCGACCTCGGCCACGATGCGCGACTGGTTCTCGGTGCCGCCGTCGCTCGCCATCGTCGCGGACGTGCCGACGCACTGCAGATCCTGCGCGTCACAGGCGTCCCGGACACGGCGGACGAGCATCGCGACGTCCGCGCCCTGACGGCCGCGGTAGGTGTGCAACTCGTCCAGCACCAGGAACCGCAGCCCTCGGGCGGCCTGGATGAGATGTTGACGCTCACGCGGCCGGGTGAGCATCAGTTCAAGCATGACGTAGTTGGTCAGGAGGATGTCCGGCGGGTCGTCCAGGATGGCGCGGCGCTGAGCCTCCTTCTCCTGGCCGGTGTAGCGGGCGAACGTCACCGGCTCGTGGCCCTCGCCGTAGCCGTTGCGCAGGAACTTGCCCAGTTCCTCCAGCTGCGAGTTGGCGAGGGCATTCATCGGGTAGACAATGATCGCCTTGACGCCCGCTGGTGCCCCTCGCTCGCGAAGCCGAAGCACCTGGTCAACGATCGGGATGATGTAGGCGAGCGACTTACCGGACCCCGTCCCGGTGATGAGGACATAGCTGTCACCGGTCCTCGCGGCCTCGATCGCGTCACGCTGGTGCCGGCGCAACATCATCGGTTCGCCGTCGAGCGAGTCCTCCGGCTTATGCAGCCGGAAGATGCGCTCGGCCTCCGGGTGCAGGATCTCGGACTTCACCAGGGCGGGGACCGAGCCACCGTCCGCAAAGCTCGGATTCAGGGACAGCCACGGGTTGGGCCACTGCTCCCCCGCGTCCAGCCCTCGCCGCACATGGTCAGCGATGTCGTCGTCCCGGACGTTCACGGCTCCCGACGTGAACTCCCGGTAGTCCCGGATCAGCTGCTCGTGCACCCCGAAGACGTCCATGTCCCCCTCTAACTCAGCACGCCCAACCGCGCCCTATGCCATATCCGGGGAGCTATCTCAAGCCCTCCAAAATAACGTTCTGACTTCAACCCGAGATGGTCAGGCCACTCATTGAATGACGGCCTCCTCGGCATCGTCAAGGCCGAGTGGCGGGAAGGCCTTCTTCGAGACATGGGCAACGACTCGCGTGAAGGCCGCGTCCACGGTCCCGCCGACGACGCCGCCGACTCCGGGGACCATTTTGGTCAGGGTGATCATTGAACGCTTCGACCCGTACTTCGCCACGAGCATGAAGCCGACCTTCTTGTTGATCGCCCTCAGTACTTCAATGGGAAGCTTTTTGATCGCGGTCTCGGCCAGCTTCTGACTGAATTTGACTCCGAACCCCGAAAGCACGGCATTCGGCGACCCGCCGGCGACCGTGATCAGGATGGCGTTCCGCACGATCTCGTCTCGCAGATCCCAGCCGCGCAAGTGGGCGATCGCGCCGACCATCCTGGCGTTGAGAACGGCCTGGCCGGTGATGTTCGCCGGAAGCGTCACCGGAAGCGTGATCAAGCCTCCAAGGCCCGTCACGAAGCCGGCCGTGCCCACCATCGCGGTCGTCTCGTTGACGATCCGGCGAGCCGCCTTCTCCGGATCACCGAGCGAGTCGGCGCGCGCTTCGGCGTACGCGCGCGAGCCGGTGAGGGGCCCGACGCCGTCGTCGACCACCTTCATCAGCTGATCGACCAGGGCCGCTCCGACCTTCTCGAGCCTGTTCGGCTTCTCGTCGGGCTCGTCCGCCGTTCGCGTCTCCTCGGCGACCGGCTCCGTCCCGTCACCGGCCTCCGAACGCTCTTCCGCCATCACGCCCACCTGCCCTCACGTCGCTGTCCATGCTGTGCCCACCGCGCCGCAGCCCGTCCGAGCAGGTCTTTCGGCGCGCCGGAACCAGCGCCGCGCACATGCCAACAGCCAACAGACGCACAGCAGTCACACCCGGCGTTATAGAGATATACCGCAATTCATACTGTGAACGCAATTAACATGACCACATCCGGCCTGCCGGCAACATGCCCTCCGGCATCCGGTTCTCAGCGCACCGCACGACTGCTAGACGGCCGGGGCTTCCCGATCCGTTGACACCGACCATGTCAGCCAACTCCCGGGGATCACTCCCGGAGCACCGGCATACGGACCGGCCCGGGGGCGACCCAGCGGGCCCGGGGCTCCTCACAGCAGGCCGACCGCCTCGGATGGATCGATGACGGCCAGGTAGTCGTAATTGCCGGTGCCGGCCGTGCGTTCGAGCGTCCTGATGATCTTCCGGCCGTCGTCGTGTGGACCCTGGATGTAGAAGGGCTTGCCGTCCTTGCCGAAGGTGATGGCGCTGGGCGGGGACCACGGCCCCAGCAGCTCGGCCGCGGCCTCGAAGTCGGGGTGGGGTTCGAAACCGAGGCCGCGGGCGTAGTCGACCGCCCCGTACACCAGATGCCGGGCCAGCTCCGGGGGCGCGGTCACGCGCCTGCCGGAGAAGGAGAAGAAGAACTTGTCGGTGTACTCGGGGAGGCGGCTCACGGCCATCTCCTTGGGCGGCCACGCGTTCTTGACGCCCAGGCAGTAGACGTCGACCAGGAATCCCACGGCCCTGACCCGGTTGTGTCCGGCGGTCCGTGCGACAAACACCCCGGCCAGGCCGGATGACTCGGATTCGGGTGCAACGAGGCCGGGCCAGTCGGGCTCACCCGCGACCGTCAGTCCGCTGCTCCATTCCGGTGTGACGTAGCAGGCGACGATCTCATCGGATTTCGCGTGGGCCGCTGCCACGGCCCGGATCAGCGGGGTCACCTTGGCCGGGGACAGACCGAGAGCACGGGCGATCTGTTTGGGAGAACGTCCGGACGCGCGGAGTTCCCTGACCCGGGCCAGGAGTTCGTCGTTGTTCATGTGCGCCTTCAGGGGGATCGGGTGCGGTCATCTGGTCGGAGTTCAGCCCGGCGGGTTGAACCCTGCTTGGTCGAGTAGCTGTTGGAGCAGTTTCTTTCCCGGGTGGGCGGCGCGGAGCCGGGCGACGAACTCGGAGTGCTCGAGCTCACGGCCGCATCGCCCGGCGAGGTTGCGTGCGGTGAGCAGGCATCGGATGGCGTCCTCATAGCCTGGACGGCTCCCGCGTCGGATGTGGGTTTCGGCCAGATCCCGGTAGAAGGGGATCGCGTCCTCAGGGTGGGTCCGCGCGTGGGCCTCGAGGACGCGCATCCGCAGATCGTGGTCGACCCGGTGATTCTGCACGATGCCCCACGCCGCGGGAACGTCGTCTTGGCGCAACAGGATCCGTACCAGCAGGTCCGCATGCTCGGCAGTCCGGGCGCGCAGCAGGTCCATGGCACGTGCTCGCCATGTGGCGTCCTGGCCGGCCGCGTCGGTCAGGTCGACGTAGGTCTGCACGGTGGGGGCGGTGGCGAACCTGGTCCACAGCACCTCCATCGCGTCCACGTCACGGCCGGCGCGCCGATGGCAGTCCAGGGCCAGCGACAGCAGCCGGGAATTCGCCGGCTCGTCGCTCAGTCCCTTGGTGATCCACACGAGTGCGTCGTCATCGCGGCCATCGCCGATCAGGACGTCGGCGATATGGACGAAGTCCCATGATCTGGACGCCGTGCGGGCCAGGAACTCCACTACGGCGTCGGTTCCGCCCTGGGCACGGGCCAGCCCTTCCCGCAGTTTCCGCAGCTTGTAAGGCTCCCGGCCGTTCCCGCCCGGGGCCGCTCGTTCCCGTTCCAGGAGCTCCCCGTAGCGGTTCAGGCCCTCGGGCCCGAGGACGTCGGCGTAGTCGACCAGGTTGTCGAAGGTTCCCCAGCCGCTGCGCAGGGCGCCGGCCAGCAGCCGTCCGGCGAGTGCGACGGGATCGGGCGCACCCGCGCGGCACGCGTCCAGGTGCAGGTCGGCGGCGCGCGCGAGGGCGTCGGGCAGGTCACCGCCGGAGCATCCGTCCTCCAGGACCTCCTCCAGCAGGCGGATGGCATCCTCGGTGATGTCGACGACGGCGTCGGGCGCCTCCTCGAGCAGACCCTCGATGTCGTCGAGGACCTCCTCAAGCTCCTCGGTATCGGGATACCACTCGTCGAACCCGTAGTCATCACCGTCATCGCGCTCGGCCGTCAACTCGGCGACGACGCTCGCGATGTCGTCGCGCAGTTCCTGGATGACAAGGGCGTCCGGACCGCCGGCCGCCTCCAGCAGCCGGCTGGTGAGAGCGGGGTCGCCGACGGCCAGTTCGGCGAGCTTGGCCGCCAGCCACCCGGAGTCCTTGGTGCGCAGTACGGCCAGCAGGTTCGGTTCACGCCGTTCGCGACCCGAGCGCAGCCAGGTCAGCGCCACCGCCACCGCATGCTCGCACAATTGCGGGGCCGGGGCCGCGCAGGAGGTGTGGGCGCAGTTCGCGCCCAACCCCGCCGTGGTGACGAGCAGATTCGTCGCGGTGCCCTCGACGTGCGCGCCGACGCGCCTCCCCTCCACCGTCACCGCATCCACCAAGCCGCGATCGGCGAGCGAGCGGCCGGACTCGAACGCATCCTCCCCGGCTTGGGAGCGCACGGTCTGCTCGGTGATCTCTACACTGGCCATGCGGCCCATTGTCCCGCGGCCGTAGCGGCACAGCGCCGCATTCGGTCATGCCCGCCGCGACGTCAGGCGACCGAGGGTCGTCCCGCGGGGAGAGTTGCGCGGTCGAAGCGGGCGATGAGGCCGGATTTGCGGTGGTGCTTTCGGCGTAGGAGCGAGAACCGTTCGGTGAACTCCTGCCGGCGGCCGGCGCGGCCGGCGATGGCCTGCAGGTCCTTGAGGAGCTCGACGGCCACGTCGTAGTCGGACGGTTTGCGGGTGTCGATCAGTTCGTCGACGCGTGCCCAGGTGATCTCCGGGTCGCGGGCGATGGTTTCGACCTGGGTTGCACAGTTTTAGTGTGTCAGCGCGTTGAGGATGGCTCGGGCGTCCGGGGTGATCTCGGGTTTGGCGGTGATCTGCTGGCCAGCCAGGGTGATCGTGACGTCTTGAAGTGGCCGCAGGGTCCGGATGATCTTCCGGATGGAGTGGCCGGTGGTGTTCTGGAGGTAGCGCGCGAGGGCGAGGGCGGTGAATACGACGGTCAGGTGCGCTTCGATCGCGTCGCGGGTGTGGTGAAACATGGGTCTGGCCTGCAGGTCTGTCTTGGACATGCGGAAGGACTGCTCGACGTGCCACAGGTCGTGGTAGCAGGTGATCACCTCGGTCGGGGGCATGATGCCGGTGGGGATGTTGGTGACGTAGCCCTTGAGCCCGACGAGGCGGCGGGCCCGTTCCAGCGCCTTGGCGTCCAGGGTGCGGCCGGTGGCGGTGGTCTTGACGAACCGGGTGGATTTCACCGGCTTGTCGCCTGCGATGACCGCGAGCGCGCGGTTCTCCTGCGCGGTCAGGGTACGCCCGTCGCGCACGGCGCGTTTCCTGGAGTAGGCCCACACGGCCCGCCAGTGCCGGGGGTGCCGGGCCGGGTCCCAGACCGGCTCGGCCCGTGTCATCCGCGCCTGCGGGGGCTTGTTCGAGGTGGTGGCGTGCGGGGTGATGGTGTCGATGATCTGCCCGTCGGTGAACGCGTCGCCGTTCCAGTGGAAGTGGGTGGCCAGGTCGCCGGGGGCCTTCACGGTGCGGGACCCGACGATGAAGCGCAGGTCGGCGTCGTTGAGGGCGGTCAGGTTGGTCGTCGACAGCATCCCGGCGTCGGCGACCACGACCATGTCGGCCAGGCCGTGCCGGTCCTGGAACTGCTTGATGATGGGGATGATGGTGCGGGTCTCGGCGTGGTTGCCCTCGAAGCAGCCGATCTCGAGCGGGAAGCCTTGCCGGTCGACCAGTAGGCCGACCACGATCTGCGGGTCGACCCGCCGTTCTTTGGAGTAGCCGACCCGCCGCAGCGCGTCTTCGTTCTCTGCTTCGAAGTACAGCGTTGTCACGTCGTAGAGCACCAGCGACACGTCACCGGCGGTGCGGGCGTGGGTGAAGCACTTGGCCGCGATCCTGTCCCGGTAGTCGCGCGTGGTGCAGCGGCGCAGCGCGGCATGGAAGGTGTTGCGGTGCATCGGCTCGATCCCGACGTCGTTCAGTACCCGGGCGGAGTCGAGCATCGAGGTCGGTTCGATCAACCGCGCGGCGACGAGCTGGAAGAACGCCTGATCGTCGAGGTCGTTCAGCCCGAGCGCGGTCCACGCCGCGGTGAGTACGTCGATGAGCAGGCGTGATGATGACGACTGGACCACCGCGTTGCCCGGGTCGGCGTCCGGGCCCAGGTCCAGGACGCCTTGCCCAGCATGGATCTTGGCTCTGCCGGCCTCCATCAACGCGGCCAGCTCGGCCTCGGTGTGCGCGGACCCGAGATGCTCGATCACCCGGTCACGGCGGTCACGGCGTTCGGCGATCTGTACCGCCGTCGCCCCCGATGCGGTCTTCACCTTCCGCAGGAACACCGGATTAGTGTGTCATCCAACAGCAACCAGAACCCCATGACCAGCACGAACACGAAGCAAGTCACGGCATCCCGGACCAACCTGTGCAAGTCAGGATGGACGGTCCCGCCAGGGGACCCTCATCGACAGGTGCTGAATTACGGCCACACAACAGGTCTATCATCTAGCGCCGGAACAGTCTTCCGATCAGCCCCATGGTTCGTCATCAGGCTCGGTGGCCACTCTGAGTCGCTCACGCGCGTCCCAGATGACGCCCCGACGCGAACGGGGTCATAACGCGGCGGTGTCCGCGGCTGCGTGCAGAGTCCCTCGATCGATGAGCGCATACATGAACGCAATTGATCAGACGATTGACGCCGATTTGGGAGTGCGGTGCTGGCGGCAGCGTGGCTGATGGCTCCCTGGACTTCGCTTTCAGAAGGGATCCGTTCGCCCTCACCTCACCGGAGGCAAGCAGAGTGCCGGGGCGTCACCTGCCCCCGGCAGCGTACCTGGACGCGGCGCTCTCAACCGGTCAGTGCACCACCCGCTGCCGCAAGTAGATCGTTGAGT
>CBINDH010000011.1:0-18775 GCA_966249365.1 uncultured Xylanimonas sp.
ACGGGCTCGAGACCATCGGCACCGCCGCGCACGCCTTCACGCTGCTGCACGACGACGAGCTGTCGGCGTTCCGCGCCCAGGTCGCGGCGCTCGGCACCGGCACCACCCTGCTCGTCGACACCTACGACGTGCGCCAGGGCGTCATCAATGCGATCGAGGCCGGCGGGACGGGCCTCGGTGCGGTACGGCTCGACTCGGGCGACCTCGGCAGCCTCGCCGTCGAGACCCGGCACCAGCTCGACGAGCTCGGCGCGACGGGCACCAAGATCGTCGTCACGAGCGACCTCGACGAGTACGCCATCGCGTCCCTCGCCGCGGTCCCCGTCGACTCCTACGGCGTCGGCACGTCGCTCGTGACCGGCTCGGGCTCGCCCACGTGCGGCATGGTCTACAAGCTCGTGGCGCGCGCCAACGGCGACGGGGTGCTCGAGCCCGTCGCCAAGGCCTCGGCCGGCAAGCCCAGCCGTGGCGGGCGCAAGGGCGCCGCACGCCGGCTCGACGAGGACGGGCGGGCCATCGAGGAGGTGCTCGTCGTCGGCGACGACGAAGCGGTCGCGCGGTGGGCACCCGAGACGGACGACCTGCGCCCGCTGCACGTGCCGCTCGTCGTCGACGGCGCGGTCGACTCGCGCTGGGTGGGCGCCTACGGCGTCGAGAACGCAGCGCGCACGCACCGGGCGTCGCGCGCGGAGCTGCCCCGGGGGGCGCGCCGCCTCTCGGCGGGCGACCCGGCCCTGCCGACGGTCGAGCTCACGGTCTGAGCCTGCGCTGGGGCGGGTCTCGACGGGGCTCAGCCAGCAGCGTGCTGGTCGAGCCCGCCGAGACCCGCCGTCAGCCCGAGACGAACCAGCTCCGGACCATCGCCACGCGCGCATCGAGCTGGGCGCTCGTCGCGAGCGGCACCTCGGGGCCGCCGCAGCGACGGCGCAGCTCGGTGTGCACCGACCCGTGCGGGCGGCCCGACTTGCGCGACCACGCCGACACCAGCTTCGACAGCTCCTTGCGCAGGGCCGCCGCGCGCCGGTGCTCCTGCTCGGCCTCCTCGGCGGTCATCTCGCGCTCGGTCGCCCCGCCCGACCGGCTCCGAAGCTGTTCCGCCTGGCGCTGACGCAGCAGCGCGGCGACCTGGTCGGGCTCCAGGAGTCCCGGCAAGCCGAGGAAGTCGAGCTCCTCGGGCGAGCCGACCTCCGCGCCCGTCCCGAACTGGCCGCCGTCGAACAGCACCCCGTCGAACGACGCCTGCGACTCCATGGCCTCGAAGGACCCGAGCAGCTCACCCGACGCCTTCTCCTCCCGGTTCGCGGCGGCGAGCTCGGCGGCCTCGGGGTCGTACTCGATGCCCTGCTCCTCCGCGGTCGCGGGCCGGTCGAGGGCGTGGTCGCGTTCGACCTCCATCCCGCCCGCCAGGTCGAGGAGCGGTGCCACCGACGGCAGGAACACCGACGCCGTCTCGCCGCGTGTGCGCGCCCGGACGAACCGGCCGACGGCCTGCGCGAAGAACAGGGGCGTCGACGTCGACGTCGCGTACACGCCCACGGCGAGGCGGGGCACGTCGACACCCTCCGAGACCATCCGCACCGCGACCATCCACCGGGAGTCGCTCTGGGAGAACTCGTCGATGCGCGCGGAGGCGCCGTCGTCGTCGGACAGCACGACGGTCGGCGACGTGCCGGTGATGCGCGCCAGGTGGCCCGCGTAGGCGCGCGCAGCGGTCTGGTCGCTCGCGATGACGAGCGCACCGGCGTCGGGCACGCTGCGGCGCACCTGCGTGAGCCGCTTGTCGGCCGCGGCGAGCACCGAGGGGATCCACTCGCCCTCAGGGTCGAGCGCGGTGCGCCACGCCTGCGCCGTCATGTCCTTCGTCATGGCCTCGCCCAGGCGCGCCGAGACCTCGTCGCCGGCCTTGGTGCGCCAGCGCATGTTGCCCGAGTACGTCATGAAGAGCACCGGGCGCACGACCTTGTCGCGCAGCGCGTCGCCGTAGCCGTACGTGTAGTCGGCCTTGGAGCGGCGGATGCCCGCGCCGTCCGCCTCGTACGTCACGAACGGGATGGGCGCGGTGTCCGAGCGGAACGGCGTGCCCGTCAGGGCCAGGCGGCGCGTCGCGTCCTCGAAGGCCTCGCGCACCGCGTCGCCCCACGACAGGGCGTCGCCTGCGTGGTGCACCTCGTCGAGGATCACCAGGGTGCGCGCCGCCTCGGTGCGCGAACGGTGCAGCGCCGGGTTCGCCGCGACCTGGGCGTACGTGAGCGCGACGCCGTCGTAGTGCGAGCCGTGCCGCCCCTGCGCGTTCTTGAACGACGGGTCGATGCGGATGCCGACACGCGCTGCCGCGTCCGCCCACTGGTGCTTGAGGTGCTCGGTGGGCGCGACGACGGTCACGCGTCGCACGATGCCGCGCTCCATGAGCTCGGTCGCGACGCGCAGCGCGAACGTCGTCTTGCCGGCGCCCGGGGTCGCCACGGCGAGGAAGTCGCGCGGCTCCTTGGCCCGGTACAGCTCGATCGCCTCGGCCTGCCAGGCGCGCAGGTTGGCGACGGTCCCCCACGCGGCGCGGCGCGGGAAGGCCGGGCTGAGCTGCGTCGCGGCGGCCGACGACGGTGCCTGCGGTGTGTGCGCGGGCGCCGACCGCCGGGGGTTCCTGGCCTCACGCAGGGCAGCGCGCGCGGCCGCCGCACCGGACAGTGGACCCCCGCCGTCGGGCGCGTCGCCGTCCGGCTCGTCGTCGTCGGGCACAGCACCGACCGCCCGGAGCTCGGGGCGAGCCTCCGGTGCCGACGCCGCGGCCGAGGAGCGAGCGTGCGAGCCCCGCAGAGCCGCGGCGGCAGGCACAGCCTCTGCCGCCGCGGCGAACAGATCGAAGGGGTCGGGGTCCGGGAGGGAGACCGCGCTCACTTGGTGGAGCCGTCGCCGTCCTGCGGGTCACGCAGGCCGTCGTAGATCTCCTTGCACGCCGGGCACACCGGGAACTTGTTCGGGTCACGGCCAGGCACCCACACCTTGCCGCAGAGCGCGATGACGGGCTTGCCCGTCATCGCGGACTCCATGATCTTCTCCTTGCGCACGTAGTGCGCGAAGCGCTCGTGGTCGCCCGGCTCGACCTCCGAACGGGTCTCCTCGCGCTCGAGCAGGTCGGTCCCGGCACCCGGGTCCGACGGAGAAGCAGGCTGCGCGTAGGGAGACGAGAGGGGATCGCTCATGCCCGGCAGTCTACGACGCGAGGTCCGACACGAGCCCTGTCACAGGCCCTGCCACGACGGCTTGGACGCGTACGCCTCACGGTAGTAGTCCGCGAGCTGCAGGCGCCCCGCGGCCGCGTCGTCGATGAGCACCGTGGCGTGCGGGTGCATCTGCATGACGGTGGCGGGCCACATCGCGGAGATGGGGCCCTCGACGAGCTGGTGCACCGCCTCGGCCTTCTGCCGGCCGGTGGCCAGCAGCACCAGGTGGCGTGCGCGCATGATCGTCCCCAGGCCCTGGGTGAGGCAGTGCGTGGGCACCTGGGAGACGTCGCCGCCGAAGAAGCGGGCGTTGTCCTCGCGCGTCTGCCGGGTCAGGGTCTTGATGCGGGTGGGCGACGCGAGCGACGAGCCGGGCTCGTTGAACGCGATGTGCCCGTCGGTGCCGATGCCGAGGATCTGGACGTCGACACCGCCCGACTCGACGATCGCCGCCTCGTAGGCCGCGCACGCCGCCGGCAGGTCCTCGGCGAGGCCGTCGGGGCCCTGCACGCGCGCGGGGTCCCAGCCGACGCGCGACGCGATCTCCCGCTCGATGACGTTGCGGTACCGCTCGGGATGGTCGGCCGGGAGGCCGACGTACTCGTCGAGCATGAAGCCGCGCGCCTGCGCGAACGACAGGCCCTCCTCGTCGTGCCGGCGCGCGAGCTCGTCGTACACGCGCAGCGGGCTCGACCCGGTCGCCAGTCCGATGACCGCGTCGGGCTTGCGGCGCAGCAGTCGGTCGATGTGGTCGGCGGCGAGCAGCGCGAGCCGCTCGGCGGGGGCGATGACAACTTCCATCAGGGTCTCCTGATCGGCGGCAGCGAACTACCGCGGGACGGGGCTCGGGTGCGTCGCGCGGGCGAGGACCGCGGCGCCGACGGGCGCGACCGGGACGTCGCCCGGCTCGAGCAGGACGCGCGCCGGCAGGTCGAGCGACCTGAGAAACGGTGAGGTGGACGCCTGCCGCGCCAGGGCGGACCGGACGGCGTCGAGCAGCGGGGCGCCGAGCTGGGCGACCCCGCCGCCGAGCACCACGCGGCGCACGTCGACGCTCAGCACGAGCATCCGCACGGCGGCGGCGACGGCGTCCGCGTAGGTGTCGCGCGCGGCGACGGCCGCCGGGTCGCCTGCCGCGGCCGCCTCGAAGAGCTCGAGCGGGGCGGGCCGGCCCGTCGTCGACGGCCACAGCCGGTCGACGGCGGTGCCCGCCGCGTAGAGCTCGAGGCACCCGCGCTGGCCGCAGGGGCACAGCGGGCCGTGGGGGTCGATGGGCACGTGCCCGATCTCCCCCGCGGCGCCCGTCCCGCGGCGCACCACGCCGTCGAGCACGAGGCCCGCGGCCAGTCCGGTGCCGAGCGCGAGGAACGCCAGGTCGACCGGTCGCGTCGCCGCCTCGGGTGCGAGGTGCGCGGCGCCGAGGGCAGCGACGTTGAGGTCGTTGTCGACCACGACGTCGGTGCCGAGGTGGTCGCCCAGCCGCCGCGCGAGCGGCAGCGGGGCGCCCTCGATGCCGAGGTTGACCGCGTGCCGGACCGTGCCGTCCTCGTGCCCGACGATGCCCGGCACACCGACGCCGACGGCGTGGAGGTCGGACACCTCGTAGCCCGCCTGCCGGACGACCCCCTCGACCGCGCCGGCCGCACCGGCCACGACGGCCTCCGGGCCTCGCACCGTGGCGATCCGCGACTGGGCGAGCACCTCGCCGTCGGGCGAGAGCAGGACCGCGAGCGTCTTGGTGCCGCCGATGTCGAGACCGACGGTCGGGCGTAGTCCGGGCACACCCCCCTGGGGCCGGCGTGTCGCCGGCCCGTCGATGTTCGACATATCAGCCCTTGACCGCGCCGGAGACGAGGCCGCTGGTCATCCGGCCCTGCACGAACAGGAAGAAGATGATCACGGGGATGGCGATGAGCGTCGAGGCAGCCATGACCTGCGCCCAGTCGATGCCGCGGTTGGCGGACGCCGACGTGAACGCCCGGAGCCACAGCGGCAGCGTGCGGGAGTCCTGCGCCGGCAGCGCCACGAGGGCGACGGTGAACTCGTTCCACGCCTGGAGGAACGCGTACACGCCGGAGGCCACCAGGCCGGGGGCCAGCAGCGGCAGCGTGATGCGGATGAACGCCTGGCTGCGCGACAGACCGTCCACCATGGCGGCCTCTTCGAGCTCCGCCGGGACACCGGCGACGAACCCGCGCAGCATCCAGACGGTGAACGGCACGACGGCCGCGGTGTAGATCACCGAGATACCGACGACGCTGTTGAGCAGGCCGACGCCGGAGAGCATGCGGTACTGCGCGATGAACAGACCCTCGGCGGGCAGCATCTGGATGAACAGCACGGCGAGGATGAACGACTTGCGGCCCCGGAAGCGGAACCGGCTGATCGCCAGCGCCGCGAGGAACGCGAAGACGAGGACGAGGACGACCGTCAGCCCGGTCACCATGAGGCTCATCCGCAGGGACGGCCAGAACGAGGACCCGCTCTCGAGGAGCGACCTGAAGTTCGTCAGCGTCGCGTGGGTGGGCAGGAAGTTCGGCGTCGTCGCGCGCAGTCGGGCGTTCGGCGTGAACGCCGACAGCACCATCCAGTACACCGGGAAGGCCCAGACGACGGCCACCACGAGGCCGAGCAGCGAGACGGCCCACTTGCCGACCCGCTTGCCGGTCACGACACGGCGCTTGGGGGCGGTCTTCGACACGTGCGCGGTCGAGGGCGTCATGACGGTGGTCACGCCTCGTCCTCCTTCAGCAGGCTGCGGACGTACGGCGCCGACAGCACGATGGTGAGCAGCAGGACGAAGATCGAGACCGCGGCGGCACCACCGAAGTTCTGCGAGCCCATGCCCAGCTCATAGATGAAGTTGCCCAGCAGGTTGGTCCGCCCGACGTCGGCGCCGGCGTCCTGGAGCAGTCGGATCTGCGCGAACACGCGCAGGTCCCAGATGATCTGCAGGAGCAGGACGATCGCGAGCACGGGCCGCACGAGCGGCAGGAGGATCCGCCACAGGATCTGGGACGAGGACGCACCGTCGATGCGCGCGGCCTCGATCAGCTCGTCGTTGACCTGCGTCAGGCCCGCGAAGAGCGAGAGCGCCACGAACGGCACCGACATCCACACGATGATGAGCGTCGCGACCAGGAAGAAGGTGATCGGTTCGGACAGCCAGGAGTATCCCTGCATCTTGTCGAAACCGAGCTGGACGAGCAGCCAGTTGACCACGCCGGTGCGCGAGTCGAACAGCCAGCGGAACACCGTGACCGAGGCGACGACCGGGGTGGCCCAGGCGAGCAGCATCGCGACCTGGACCACGAGCTTGACCCAGCCGTGCACCGCGCGCATGAGCAGCGCGACCAGCAGGCCGATCACCACGGTCGCGAGGGCGTTGACCAGGCAGAAGAGGATGGACCGGACGACGACGGCGAAGGCGCGGTCGTCCGAGAAGATGCGGGCGTAGTTGTCGAGCCCGGCGAAGGTCGGGGGCTGCCCGAACTGCTGCGCGAGGCCGTACTCCTGGAACGAGGTGACGATCTGCCAGTAGACCGGGTAGCCGAGGCCGAGCAGCAGGGCGGTGACGGCGGGGATCAGAAGGAGGTACGGGGCGACGGGCTTGCGGCGTTGCCGCACCGGGACACCGAGGACGTGGGTGGTGGCCATGGGGACTCCTTTGCAGTCAGGCCGGCCGAGTCCCAGGGTGCGGGGCGGGATCGCCGCCCCGCACCCTGGGCGGGGGTCACTGGCCGTTCAGCATCGGGGTCAGGCGCGCGTCGTACTCGGCAGCGAGGGCCGCGACGTCACCGCCCTCGGCGATCTTCTGGAACAGCTCCTCGTAGACGGACGCACCCTCGATGGCGGCCCAGCCCGGCGCGGCCGGGGTGAGCTCCGAGGCCTGAGCGGTCTCGATCATCGTCTGGGCGAACTTGTCGGTGCCCAGGGCGGAGGCGAAGTCGGAGTTGCCCGGGCCGAGGCCCGCACCACCGAGCATCTTCTGGAACTCCTCGGAGAAGATGATCTTCAGGAGGCTCTCGGCGAGCTCCGGGTGCTGCGACTTGGCCGAGATGGCCATGTTCGAACCACCGGCGAAGACGGGGGCCACGCCGCCGTCGACGCCCGGCAGGGCGAAGATGTCGTACTTGCTCTCGTCGGCCATGCCGTCGCGAACCTCTTCGCCGGCGTCGTTCGTGGTGAGGTCACCGATCGACCAGCGGGCCCAGCCCGGGGCCATGATCGTCGCGGCGAGCGGCGGCTCGCCGGCGGTGCCGTCGTTCAGGAACTCCCAGTAGGCGACGTCACGGTCGGTCGTCGGGAGCAGCGAGGCGCCCTTGTAGACCTCCTGCCACATCTTGAGGCCCTCGATGGTCTTCGGGTCGGACAGCGTGGAGGTCCACTCGGTGCCCTCGGCGGTGGCGAGCTTGCCACCGTTCGCGAAGACCCACGAGATGCCGTTGCGCCAGTCCTGGCCGCCCATCGCGAAGCCCGACTGGGTGTCGGTCTTCAGCTTCGAGACGGTCTCGGCGAACTCGGCCAGGGTCGTGGGGACCTCGAGGCCGGCGGCCGACCAGATGTCCTTGCGGTAGAACATGTAGCGCGAGCCGAAGTAGTACGGCACCGCGTAGTGCTTGCCGTCCACGTCACCGGCGGCGACGAAGGACTTGAGCAGCTTGTCGCCGCCGAGCTCCTCGAAAAGCTCCGGGGAGATCTCGCGGAACGCGCCCACCGTCGAGAACGTCGGCGTCTGGGTGTTGCCGATCTCGACGACGTCGGGGGTGTTCTCGGCGTCCGGCAGCGCGGTCGTGAGCGCCGGGATCAGGTCGCCCCAGCCCTGCTCCTCGATCGTGAGCGTCGAGCCCGGGTTCTCCTCGGCGAACTTGTCCTTGAGCCACTGGCGCAGGTCGTCGTTGGTGTCGCCGCCCGCGAGCCAGAGGGTGATGTTGGCAGCCTCGGGCGTGGCGTTGTCGTCGGCCGGGGCGGGCGACGCGCTGTCGTCAGAGCCGCCGCACGCGCTGAGCGCGAGCGCGAGCGTGATGGTCGACGCCACGGTTGTGGCGACGAGGCGATTCCTCTTCACTGGGGTATTTCCTTCCGCTGGTACATCGACGGTGATGACGTCGGTCCGATGGGTTGCCTGCAGGGTTCGCAGGCGGGTAGTGCTGTCAGTCAAGGTGCGGCTGGGTCACGACACCCCCAGCTGGGCGCCCAGGACGAGAACCGCGGCGCCTGCGAGCACCACGTCTTCGTCCAGGGTTGCCATCCGCAGCCGCAGCCCTGCGCTGACGGCCGGCATGGTTCGCTCGGCGACGGTGGTCTGCGCTGCCTCGCGCAGGACGCCGTCGAGCAGGTCGGCGGGGCCGGACAGCAGCACCTCGCCGAGGTTCAGGGCGGAGACCACGGGGGCGAGCGTGGTTCCGAGGATGCGCCCGACTCGCGCGAGCGCCTGGTCGGCAGCCTCGCGGTCGAGGCCGTCGACGGCGCGGCGCAGCGCGGGCGCGGAGAGCAGCGTCTCGAGGCAGCCGCGGCGCCCGCAGGCGCAGGGCTCGCCGTCGTCGACGGCGGTGACGTGACCGAGCTCGCCCGCGGCGCCGGCGGTGCCGTGCACGCGCCCGCCGTCGACGACGAGCCCCGCGCCGACGCCCTGGCCGACGGTCAGCACGAGGAACGAGTCGGACGCGCCGCCGTAGGTGTACTCGCCGAGCGCGGCGACGTCGGCGTCGTTGGCGACCTGGACGGGCAGGCCGAGGCGGTCCGAGAGGATCGCGGCGAGCGGCAGGTCGAACCACTTGCGGTTGGGCGCCTCGTGGACGCGGCCGGTCTCGTCGATGACGCCGGGCGAGCCGATGCCGACGCCGATGACGGGCTGGGTGGCGGCGGCGACGAGGCGACGCGCGAAGCGCTCGATGAGCGAGACGAGCTCGTCGCCGGTGCGCTCGTCGACCGCCAGCGAGCGGCGCACGACCGCCTCCCCCGTGAGGGTCAGGACGGCGCCGCGCATCACGGTGTCGTCGGAGAGGTCGACCGCGACGATCTGGTACGCGTCCGTGCGCATCCCGACGAGGATGGCCGGCTTGCCGACGCCGCGGCCTCGCTGGGTGCCGAGCTCCTCGACGAGACCCTCGGCCAGGAGCTGGTTGATCAGGTCGGACACCGTCACCCGCGTGAGCGACGTGGCGCGGGCGATGTCGGCCCGCGACGTGGGCCCCTCGTGGAAGAGGTGCTGCAGCACCATCGCGCGGTTGTGGGCGCGCGTGTGCTCCGGGAGCACCTTTGCCGTGACGCGGAGTCCGGACCCGAGGGCCCGGCGCGCGCCGCCGTTCGTCGACGGGGTCATGTTTGTTAGTAAAGCGTCTTAACACACCCGTCGTCTAGACCCGAGGCACGAATCGATCGGCTGTGACCGAATCGTGACGTGGGCGCAAACCGAGACGCAATGGTGACATCTCCCCCTGTCGCGGCACGATCACCTGGCGACACAGTGCGGGTATGAGCGCATCGAGGACCCGCACCGGCACGCGCTTCGGCGCTGCCCTGGCCACCGCCGTCGCCGTCGTCGTCACGGTGGCCGCCGGCTGCTCCGCCCCCGGCGCCGGCGGCGACTCCGGGGCGACGTCCGCGCGCGACGCCGCGCCGCAGGCAGCCGAGGCGCCCGCCGCGGACGGCGCGATGGGCGCCGACCTGGCCGCGTCTGTCGAGACCGCGGCGCGCGAGGTCGTCACGACCGGCAGCGCGACGCTGCTGACCGACGACCCCGCCGACGCCGCCGCACGCATCGCGGCGCTGACGGAGCGGGACGGCGGGCGCGTCGAGCTGCGCGAGGAGACCCGCGGCGACGAGACGCGGCCCGCCACCGCGCGCCTGACGCTGCGCGTGCGCGCCGACCGCGTCACGGCGACGCTCGACGCGCTGGGCGCGCTGGGCGAGGTCACCGACGTCTCGCTCACCAAGGAGGACGTGACCGCGACCGGTCGCGACCTGGACGCGCGCATCGCGGCGCTCGAGACGTCGACCGCCCGGCTCACCGAGCTCATGGCGCAGGCCGGGGACACCGAGGACCTGCTGCGCGTCGAGCAGGAGCTCGCCGCGCGCCAGGGCGAACTCGACGCCCTCAAGGCCCAGCGTGCGGGCCTGAGCGACCGCGTGGCGATGTCGACGCTCGACGTCTACGTCGCGGCCGACGAGTCGGCGATCGCCGCCGTCGCGCCGCCACCCACCGGGTTCCGGGGCGGGCTCGAGAAGGGGTGGGACGCACTGATGGCCGCCGCCCGGGCGCTGGCCGTCGCGCTCGGCGCGGCGCTCCCGTGGCTCGCCGCGGCAGGCGTCGGGTACGTGGCGTGGCGCGGGCTCGCGACCGGGCTGCGCCGGGTGCGTGCGCACGGCTCCACCGTGCCCGACGAGACCTGATTGAGACGGAGTGTCAGGACCGGCGGTCAGACCACAGCAGGCTTTTGACCTGCGCTCTTGGCCTTGAAGTGAGACTGAGTCTCAGGCATACTCGCTCCTGTCCGGCGAGGGCTATGGTCGTCGCACGGAACACCACGAGGGCGAGCGAACGACGGAGATCGCACCCACACCCCGGTGCGGCGACGCCGTGCACCTTGCTCCCGAGAGACCCCAGGGCAGCCACCGCTGCCCGACGTACAGAAGGGCGGAGCCATGCAGCGCGACATCTACGACGAGGACCACGAAGCCTTCCGCGAGATGGTGAAGGAGTTCACCAAGCGCTACGTGACCCCCGAAGCGGCGAGGCGGTGGGACGAGGCCGGCGAGGTCGACCGCGACACCATGAAGGCGGCGGCCGAGCACGGCATCGTCGGCCTCTCCGTGCCCGAGGAGTTCGGCGGCGCCGGGATGCTGATGGACTTCCGCTTCCGTTCCGTGGTCAACGAGGAGATCATCCGCAGCGGCTACGGCTCGGCTCTCGCCGGCGCCTTCGGCATCCAGGACGACCTCGCGGTCCCGTACATCGCGCACTTCGGCACCGACGCGCAGAAGCAGAAGTGGCTGCCCGGGATGGCGACGGCCGACGTGCTCGGCGCGCTCGCCATGACCGAGCCCGGCGCCGGCAGCGACCTGCGCGGCGTCAAGACCACCGCGAAGAAGGTCGACGGCGGCTACATCGTCAACGGCGCCAAGACGTTCATCTCCAGCGGCAAGACGGCCGACATCGTCGTCACGTTCGTCAAGACCGGCGAGGGCAACCGCCCCGACGCGTTCAGCCTGCTCATCATCGAGGACGGCATGGAGGGCTTCGACCACTCCAAGAAGCTCCACAAGATGGGCTTCCCGGGCCACGACACCGCGGAGCTCAGCTTCACCGACGTCTTCGTCCCGGACGAGAACCTCATCGGCGGCGTCGAGGGGCGCGGCTTCCTCCAGCTCATGATGAACCTGCCGCTCGAGCGCCTCTCGATCGGCGCCGTCGCCGCGGCCGTCGGCGAGGCCGCGCTCGAGTGGACGCTCGCGTACACCACGAGCCGCGAGGCCTTCGGCCAGCCCGTCGCCGACTTCCAGAACACGCGCTTCCGCCTCGCGGAGATGGCCACGACGGTCGACGCCATGTGGGCGTTCATCGACCGCGCGATGAACCTGTACCGCAAGGGCAAGCTCACCGCCGAGGAGGCCGCCAAGGTCAAGTTCTGGTGCACCGAGCGGGAGTGGGAGATCCTCGACCAGGGCGTCCAGCTCCACGGCGGCTACGGCTACATGCTCGAGTACCCGATCGCCCGCGCCTTCGTCGACGCCCGCGTGCACCGCATCTACGGCGGCACCAACGAAGTGATGCGCGAGATCGTCGCCCGCAGCGTCACCGGCCGCAAGTAACCAGGAGCGAAGCACATGCGGATCGTCGTCCTCGTCAAAGAGGTGCCCGACACCTACGGAGAACGCACCCTCAACCTGGAGACCGGGCTCGCCGAACGCGCCGACGCCAAGAACGTCATGGACGAGATCGGCGAGCGCGCCCTGGAGGTGGCCCTGACCTACGCCGACGCCCACGAGGGCACCGAGGTGCACGTGCTCTCGGTCGCCCCCGAGGGGGCCACCGCGTCGATCCGCAAGTGCCTCGCCATGGGGGCGGCGTCGGCCACCCACGTGGTGGACGACGGGCTCGTCGGCGCGGACCTCGGCCTGACGGCCGAGGTTCTCGCCGCGGCCCTCCGCAAGACCGGGTTCGACCTGGTGCTCGCGGGGAACCAGTCGACCGACGGCATGGGCGGCGTCCTGCCCGCCATGGTGGCCGAGCTGCTCGAGGTGCCCCACGCCACGAACCTCTGCGAGGTCACCATCACCGGGACCGAGGTCAGCGGCGTCCGCGTCTCCGACGACGCGACCGTGCGGGTCTCGGCGCCGCTGCCGGCGGTCGTCTCCATCACCGAGGCGCTCCCCGACGCCAGGTTCCCGGGCTTCAAGGGGATCATGGCCGCCAAGAAGAAGCCGCTCGACGTCCTCTCCCTGACCGACCTCGGCATCGACGCCGAGGACATGGGACCGGCCCGCTCGATCATGCTCGCCGTCGAGGCCCGTCCCCCGCGGTCCGCCGGCGTCAAGATCACCGACGACGACGGCGACGCCGGCGCACGGCTCGCCGCGTACCTCGCCGAGAACCACCTGATCTGAGAGGGGACTGACATGGGTTTCGCTCCAGACTCGATCCTCGTGCTGCTCGACACGACGCCCGACGGTGCGCTGGCCAAGTCGTCTGCCGCCCTCCTGGGCGCCGCGTCGAGCGTGGGCACGCCCGTCGCGCTCGTGCTCGGCGACGACGCGGCCGCCGCCGCCGCGGCCGAGCTCGGCGCCGTCACGGTGCTGCGCGCCGACCCGGCGACGTCGGTGGCCGTGAGCGCTGCCGACGCGCTGGCCGCCGCGGCCGCCCAGGTGCAGCCCGACGCCGTCCTGGCGTCGCACTCCGTCGAAGGCCGCGAGGCCGCGGCACGGTTCGCGGCACGCACCCGCACGGGTCTCATCGTCGACGCCGTCGGCGTCGCGCGGGACGAGCAGGGCGTGATCGCCCGCGGCTCGGCCTACGGCGGCGCCTACACCGTGACCTCGGCGGTCACGCACAGCGCCCCCGTCATCACGGTGCGCCAGGGCGCGGTCGAGGCACGCGCCGCGGCCCAGCCCGCCGACGTCGTCGTGCTCGACGTCGCGGCGAGCGGCAAGCCGGGCGCCACGATCGGCGAGGTCCAGGCGGCCCCGACGACCACGGGACGCCCCGAGCTGCGCGGCGCCACGAAGGTCGTCTCGGGCGGCCGGGGCCTCGGCTCGAAGGAGCAGTTCGCGCTCGTCGAGCAGCTCGCCGACGCGCTCGGCGCGGCCGTGGGCGCGTCCCGCGCGGCGGTCGACGCCGGATACGTGCCGCAGTCCTTCCAGGTCGGGCAGACCGGCGTCCAGGTCTCGCCGCAGCTCTACGTCGCCGTCGGGATCTCCGGCGCGATCCAGCACCTGGCCGGCATGCAGACGGCGAAGACCATCGTCGCGATCAACAAGGACGCCGAGGCACCGATCTTCTCGATCGCCGACTTCGGCGTGGTGGGCGACCTGTTCACCGTCGTGCCCCAGCTCATCGCGGAGATCGAGAAGGCGAAGGGCTAGCCCGTGGCGACGTACACCCAGGGCATCCGCCGGGGGCTGCCGCGCCACCCCGGCGGGCCGGGCTGGCCCGACGTCGCCGGCGCGGTGGCGGCGACGGTCCCTGCGCTCGAATCCCACCCCCCTGCCGCAGCGCCCGCCTCGCACGCCCCCGCAGCCACGGCGGTGGCCGAGGTCGCGTTGCGGCAGGGTCTCCCGCGCGTGCCCGGCGGCGAACCGTGGCCACCGGCCGGTGTCGCCACCGTGGAGCGGGTCTCCGGACAGCCTTCCGCGGTGCCCGCGGCGTCTGCGACGACGTCGGCGGCTGCCGCGGCCTCTGCGGGCGCCGAGACGACGGTCGAGGTCACCCTGCGTCGCGGCCTGCCCCGGGTAGCCGGCGGCGAACCGTGGCCGCCTGCCTCCACCGCGACGGTCAGCCGCGTGATCGCGCCGGCCGTCGCGTCGGGCACGGCGCCGGCTCCGGCCACGGCGTCGGGCCCAGTTCCCGTCACCGCGGTGCCAACGCCGGCCCCGGCCGCTCCGACGGCTCCGGCCGCTCCGGCGGCCCCGGCCGCCTCGGCGGTCACGCCCGCTCCCGCTGCACCAGCGCCGCGTCCCAGCGCCGCGCGCCCGGCGACACCCGCCGCTCCGGCCGCACCAGCCGCTCCCGCGCGCGAACCGCGGGTCATCCGCGGCCGCACCGTCGGCTCGTGGGCGCGGATCCTCGTGGGCGGCGGCCTCGCCGTCGTCGCGGCCGCGGGCATCATCGTGCTCGCCGCGCGCGGTGTGACGACGCTGCCCGGCGTGCCGGAGTTCCTCGACCGCTACCCCGGCGCGTACGCACCGCCGGAGTCCGCTCCGGTCGGGTTCCCCGCGTGGCTGAACTGGATGCACTACCTCAACTTCTTCTTCCTGGCGCTGATCGTGCGCACGGGCCTCGGGGTGCGCCGGCAGAAGACCCCGCCCGCGTACTGGGCGCCGCGCACGGGCGGCAAGAAGATCAGCCTCACGCTGTGGCTGCACACCAGCGTCGACATCCTGTGGCTCGCCAACGGCATCGCCTTCGTGGTGCTGCTGTTCGTCACCGGCCAGTGGATGCGCATCGTGCCGACGTCGTGGGAGGTGTTCCCGAACGCGCTGTCGGCGGGCCTGCAGTACCTGATGCTCGACTGGCCGACCGAGCACGGCTGGGTCTACTACAACAGCCTCCAGCAGCTCATGTACTTCGTCGTGGTGTTCGTGGCCGCACCCCTGGCCGCGATCACGGGCGCGCGCATGAGCGAGTGGTGGCCAAAGGAGGCCGAGCGGCTGAACCGGATCTACCCGGCCCCCGTGGCCCGCGCGATCCACTTCCCGACGATGCTGTTCTTCGTGCTGTTCGTCATCGTGCACGTGTTCCTCGTGTTCACGACGGGCGCTCGGAGGAACCTCAACCACATGTTTGCCGCGACGGACACGGTGAGCTGGGCCGGCTTCGCGTGGTTCGCGGCGGGGCTCGTCGTGGCCGCCGGGGTGGTCGCCGCGGCGAGGCCGCTCGTCGTCGCGCCGATCGCGTCGCTCTTCGGGCGGGTCAGCAGCCGCTGAGCAGGAGACGACGAAGGGCGGTCCCCTGGGGGACCGCCCTTCGTCGTGACAACTGGCTGACTGGTGGAGCTGCAGGGAATCGAACCCTGGTCCGGTGACGCTTTTCCAGGACTTCTCCGGGCGCAGTCTGCTACGGCTTTTCTCGGCCCCCGCGCTAGCACAGACACATTCGCGGACGGGCCCAGTCGCCTTGGGTGTCCCGCTGACCTAAGCGACCCAGGTCAACGGCTGAGCTCTCTAGATGACGCGAGCTACCGGGTCGAGAGCGGTCCCGGGCTCACGGACTTCGGGGCTCGCTCAGGCGGCGAGGGCGAAGTCGTTGCGCGTGTTATCGGCAACTATTGGTTCGCAGGCATCGTTAACGAGATAAGCCTGCATTCTCGGCCCGCTTCTCCTCGAAGCACGACCACCGTCGAAACCGATCAGCCCCATGTGCAGTTGTCAACGTGCTCAGTCTACCGGGCCAACGAGGGTCCGGGCGACGGTATTCCCGCCGTCGGGCGTGGGGAGCGGACCCGGGAGCGTCAGCTGAGCAGCTCGCGCTGACGCATGGCGCGCTGCGCCTCGCGCATGTCCTGCTGCTCGCGCAGCGTCTGCCGCTTGTCGTACTCCTTCTTGCCTCGTGCGAGGGCGATCTCCACCTTGGCGCGGCCGTCGAGGAAGTACAGCGACAGCGGCACGATGGTGTGCCCCTTCTCCTGCACCTTGTGGGACAGGCGCACGATCTCGTCCTTGTGCAGCAGCAGCTTGCGCTTCCGGCGCGGGGCGTGGTTGTTCCACGTGCCCTGGAAGTACTCGGGGATGTGCACGCCCTCGAGCCACGCCTCACCGCGGTCGATCAGGACGAACCCGTCCACGAGCGACGCGCGGCCCATGCGCAGCGCCTTGACCTCCGTGCCCGACAGCACGATGCCCGCTTCGAGCACGTCCTCGATCACGTAGTCGTGCCGGGCCTTCTTGTTGTTCGCCACGACCGTGCGCACCGGACCCGAGTCCTTCGTCTTGGGCTTGGACTTCGCCCACGCCTCCGGCACCTGCTTCGGCGCGCCCTTCACCACTGCTTGCTCCCTCGATCGATCGACACCCCAGGATACGGGCGCGCGAGCCGGTCGTCTGCGCCTTTCTTCCCCCGCGTACGGCCTCGCGGCGAGCGTCAGGGCAGCCGCGTCATCGGGTCCACGGTACTGCCGTTGACGAGCACCTCGAAGTGCAGGTGGCAGGCCGCCGACGTCCCCGTGTTGCCGGACCGGCCGATCACCTGACCCTTGTCGACGTACTGGCCCGAACGCACCCCGATGCTCGACAGGTGCAGGTAGCGGGTCATGATGTTCTGGCCCCTGTAGCTGCCGTGGTCGATCATGATGTTGTTGCCACCGCCGGAGCTGTAGCCCGTGCGCACCACGATGCCGGACTGCGACGCGAGGACGGGCGTGCCGCAGTACGCGCGGAAGTCCGTGCCCGCGTGCAGGCGCCAGATGTGCAGGACCGGGTGGTACCGCATGCCGTACCTGCTGGTGACGTACGGGACGGCGGTGGGCCAGCCGAGGAACGTGCCCGTCTCCGCCGGCTTCGACGTGTTCTGGGGCTTGGGCGTGCTCGGAGCCGGCGCCTGGGTCGACCCCGGCTTGTCCTTGTTCGCGGCGGCCTGCTTCTCGGCCTCGGCCTTGCGCGCCTCCTCGGCCTTGCGCGCCTCCTCCGCCCTGCGGGCCTCCTCGGCCTTCCGACGCTCTTCGGCCTTGCGCCGCTCCTCCGCGATCCGGCGGTCGCGCTCGGCCTGCTCGGCGCGCAGGCTCCGGATGTCGGCCTGGAGCGCCGCCTGCTCGGCGTCGTTCTGGGCGATGCTCTCGAGCGCCACGGCCTTCTGGTCCTCGATCTGGGCCTTCAGCTTCGTCTGCTCGGCGACGAGCCGCTCGACCTCGGCCTTGCGCTCCGCGGCACGCTGCGCGGCGTCCGCCGCCTCGGCGACCTTCTCGTCCGCCGCGGACTTGAGGCTCGCGATGGTGTCCCGGATCGCCTCGAGCCGCGCCTCCTGGTTCTTGGCGAGAGCTTCGGCGTCCTGCAGCGCGGTGATCGCGCGCGCACGCGACCGGGCGGCCGACGACGACACCGCGTACTGCTCCAGGAACTCGCGGGTGGACTGGACGCCCGTGACGAGCCCGAACGCGGAGACTCCCCCGCGACCCCGGGCGGCCTCGCGCGCCGCGCGGGCGATGTCGGCACGTGCCGCGTCGACCTTCCCGGCGCCGCCCTCGAGCCGCGCGGCGACCTCGGCCTCCTCGGCCTGGGCGGCGGACAGGCGCTGGGCGAGGATCTCGGCCTCACGCCGGGCCTTCTCGAGGTCGGCGTTGGCGCGCGCCACCTCGGCCTCGGCGACCGGGAGCCGCGCCTCGACGTCGTCGAGCGCCAGCACGGCCTGCGCGAGGTCGGCGTTGGTGTCCTCGAGGCTCGCCTCGAGCGTGGCCCGCTCGCTCTTGCGCTGCTGCGCGCGGCGCTGTGCGGCGCTGAGCCGGTCGTCGATGTCGTCGGCTCCGGCCGAGGGCAGCGCCCCGAACCCGAGCGCGGCGACGAGCGTCGCCGCGACCCCGACGCGGACGAACCGCCTGCTCTTCGACCCCATTCCATCCACCTTCGTGCACACGCTTTCTGTCAGGTCCGACGACACCACGAGCCCGGCGCCCGGTGTCGCGTCGGCGTCGTCGGATGATCGCCCGGGGTAGGTCAGGCGTCGCGGGGCGATCAGGGTGCGGAGCGACGCGCGGGTGGTGCGGCGGATCACCGCGGCAGCCAGGGCACCGGGTCCGTGGCGGTGCCGTCGACGTAGACCTCGAAGTGCAGGTGCGGTCCGGTGATGCGGCCCGTGCCGCCCGAGTACCCGATGACCTGACCCTGTTCGACCCACTGCCCCACCCCGGCACGCCCGTCGGCAGCCAGGTGGAGGTAGCGCGTCCGCACGTTCTTGCCGTCGTGCGGGCCGTGGTTGATGCGGATGTTGCAGCCCGGACCCGCGCCGCAGAACGACTGGTCCACCTCGCCGCTCTGCGCCGCCCGGATCGGCGTGCCGAGCCCCGCGCGGAAGTCAGCGCCCGCGTGCAGCATCCAGACCCCGTACGTGGGGCTCAGCCGCCACCCGAAGCTGCTCGTCACGTGGTGCGACTGCGTGGGCCAGCCGAGGAAGCTGCTGCCCACGCCGCCGCCACCGCCGTCCCGGACACCGCCCTGGCCTCGGGCGGCCGCCGCCTTGCGGGCCGCCTCACGCTGCCGGGCGATCTCGGCGTCGCGCGCCTTCTGCTTCGCGATCAGGGACTTGATCTCGCTCTGCTGGTTCGCGATCTCGCGCTTGTTGTCCTCGATGTCCGCGAGCGTCTGGACCTTCTGCGCCTCGATCGTCGCCTTGAGCTGCTTCTGCTGGC
>CBINDH010000012.1:0-18603 GCA_966249365.1 uncultured Xylanimonas sp.
CCGGCCGGGGCCGAGACGGTCGGCGCGCCCGCCAGACCGGGTGTCCCCGCGCTGGTGGGCTGCGCGCACGGCACCCGCAACCGCGCGGGCCGCGACGTGGTGCGGGGGATCCTTGTCCGTGTCGCCGAGCTGCTGCCGGGCGTCCCCGTGCGCGAGGCGTACGTCGACGTCCAGGAGCCGCACCCCGCCGACGTCGTGCGCGAGCTCGCCGCGACGGACGGCGAGACCAGCACGCGCGACGGGGTGCCGAGCGCCGTCGTCGTCCCGCTGCTGCTGTCCGCCGGCTTCCACGTGTCCTCCGACATCGGCGCGGCCGTCGTCGGCACCACGGCGGTGGCGACCAACCCGCTCGGGCCCGACCCGCGGCTCGCGGAGGTGCTCGTCGAGCGCCTGGAGGAGGCGGGGGTCCAGCCCGAGGACGGCGTCGTGCTCGCCGTCGCCGGGACGCGCGACGAGCAGGGCGTGGCCCAGGCGGACCGCATGGCCGCGATGCTCGCGTCGCGCCTGGGCCGGGACGTGACCCTCGGGTTCGTCGCCGCCGCGAAGCCCAGCGTCGCCGAGGCGGTGGCCACGGCACGCGCGGGCGCCGCGAACGGCCGCGTCGCCGTCGCGAGCTACCTGCTCGCCCCGGGGTACTTCCACGGCCTGCTCGGCGAGGTCGGCGCGGACGTCGTCGCGGCCCCCCTCGGCGACCACCCGCTGGTGGCGGACGTGGTGCGGGACCGGTACCTGGCGGCCGCGGGGCTCTGACGTGCGGGGGTTCCCCCGCGGCCTCGGGTGCGGCAAGGTCGGCCCATGACCACGTCTACGCCGGATGCCGCCCCCGCCGACCGCCACGCGCCGTCATGGGCCGAGGTGGACGACTACCTCGCCTCCACGCTCGTCGCCGAGGACGAGGCGCTCGTCCGTGCGCGCGAGTCCGCCGCGGCGACGACCATGCCGGACGCCGCCGTCGCGCCCAGCCAGGGCGCGTTCCTTGCGCTGCTCGCGCGGATCGCGGGCGCCCGTCGCGTGCTCGAGTTCGGCACGCTGGCCGGATACTCGACCATCTGGCTCGCGCGCGCCGTCGACGAGCAGGGGCACGTCGTGACGCTCGAGCTCGAGGAGCGCAACGCGGCGGTCGCGAGGCAGAACCTCGTCCGGGCCGGTGTCGCCGACCGCGTCGAGATCAAGGTCGGCGCGGCCGTCGACACCGCGCGCGCCCTCGTCGAGGCGGGCGTCGAGCCGTTCGACCTGGTGTTCATCGACGCCGACAAGCCGAGCAACCCGCTCTACCTGGCCGCCGCGCTGGAGCTGACGCGGCCCGGCGCGGTCATCGTCGTCGACAACGTGGTGCGCGACGGCGCGGTCGTCGACGCCGAGTCCGGCGACCCTCGGGTGCACGGCGTGCGGGCCGTGCTCGACGCCGTCGCCGCGAACCCGCAGCTCGAGGCGACCGCGCTGCAGACCGTCGGCATCAAGGGCTGGGACGGGATGCTCGTGGTCCGACGTCGCTGACTCCGCCGCGGGGGTGCGAGTCGGCACCGGGCGCGTGACGGTGGAAGGACGCGAGCGTCCCGGACAAGGAGACCACCATGACCACGCAACCCGGCGCGAACGACGCATACGACCCGGATGAGGACGTCGACGCCGACCCGGCGAGCATGAACCCGCGCACCGGAGCAGCAGCACACGACACCGCGGAGTCCGACGAGTACGAGGACTCCGACGCGGACCCGGCGAACATGAACCCGCGCAGCACGCTCGACGGGCCGGACGAGTGACCGGGACGGGGGACGTCCCGTGCGCGCACTGACCTGGCGCAAGCGACAGACGGTCACGGTCGAGGACGTCGACGACCCGCGCGTCGTCGAGCCTGGCGACGCCGTCGTCCGGGTGACGTCGACGGCGATCTGCGGGTCCGACCTGCACCTGTACGGGCTGCTCGGCATGTATCTCGAGCCGGGCGACGTCCTCGGCCACGAGGCCATGGGGATCGTCGAGGAGGTCGGACCCGAGGCGGGACGCCTGCGGGTGGGGGACCGCGTCGTCGTGCCGTTCGGCATCGCGTGCGGCACCTGCTGGATGTGCGTGCGCGGCCTGCAGTCGCAGTGCGAGACGACGCAGGTGCGCGCGGAGGGCAAGGGTGCCGCCCTGTTCGGCTACACCCGGCTCTACGGCTCCGTGCCGGGCGGGCAGGCGCAGTATCTGCGCGTGCCGCACGCCGGCTACGGACCCGTGGTGGTGCCCGACGACGGCGAGCCCGACGAGCGGTACCTCTACCTTTCGGACGTGCTGCCCACGGCGTGGCAGGCCGTCGAGTACGCCGGGGTGCGGCCCGAGGAGACCGTCGTGGTCCTCGGCCTGGGCCCGATCGGTCAGATGGCGGCCCGCGTGGCGCTGCACCGCGGAGCCGGGCGCGTGATCGGGGTGGACCTGGAGCCGGCGCGGCTGGCGATGGCGGCCCGGCACGGCGTGGAGGTGTTCGACGCGGCGGGCGCGTCCGACGGCGACCTCGCCGAGCTCGTCCGGTCGCGGACGCAGGGGCGGGGCGCGGACGCGGTCGTCGACGCCGTCGGCATGGAGGCGCACGGGTCCCCGCTCGCGCAGACCGCCCAGACCGCGGCCGGCTACCTGCCCGACGCGCTCGCCGAGCCGTTCATCGAGCACGCCGGCGTGGACCGCATGGCCGCGCTCCTGACGGCGTTCGACGTCGTGCGGCGCGGCGGCACCGTGTCCATCTCCGGCGTGTACGGCGGCGCGAAGGACCCCCTGCCGCTGCTGCAGCTCTTCGACAAGCAGGTGACCGTGCGCATGGGGCAGGCCAACGTGCGGCACTGGATCGACGGCCTGCTGCCGCTCGTGACGGACCCGGCCGACCCGCTCGGCGTGCTCGACCTGCGCACCCACCGGGTGCCGCTGGAGCGTGCCCCCGAGGCGTACGAGATGTTCCAGCGCAAGGAGGACGACTGCGTCAAGGTCGTGCTCGACCCGTGGGCATAGCGCGCCCTCGCGGGCGCAGCGGCTCCGAGGGGCGCCCCTCGCTCGCGGCGAGCCCGCCCAGCAGCTCCTCGATCGTCTCGGCGGCCGTGCGGGTCGGGGACCAGCCCAGCTCGGCGCGGGCGCGGGCGGTGCTCAGGACCGGGACGGTGAGCGCCAGGTCGAGCCACCCGGGGTCGGGCGCGACGAGGCGGGCCTGGTAGGCGACGGCGAGCACCGCGCGGACCGCCTTCGGTGGGACCTCCACGAGACGGCCGTGGTCCACCAGCCGTGCCAGGTCGCGGGTGTGCAGGACGTCGTCGGCCGCCACGTTGAAGGCGCCGCCCGCACGGCCGAGCAGGATGCGCCGGTAGGCGTCCGCAAGGTCGGCGGCGTGCACCACCTGCAGGTGCAGGCCGGTGGGCAGCGGCAGCACCGGTGGACGCCCGAGGCGGAGGAGCCGCACCGGGACGAACGGTCCGAGGAAGTACCGTGCGATCTGCGCGGCGGCGCCCGCCTGGAACACGAGCGCCGGCCGGACGCGGGCGACCGTCAGGTGCGGGTGCTCGCGCTCGACCGCGTCGAGGATGCGCTCCTGCGCCGCCTTGTCGACGCTGTAGTGCGACGTCGGGATGCCGTGCGTGGGCCAGTCCTCGCCGCGGGGCTCGTCGTCGTCGGCCGGGGAGTACGTGCCGACGGACGAGGCGACCACCAGGTGCGGCACCCCCGCCCGCACCGCGGCAGCCGCCACCCGGCGGGTCCCGAGGACGTTGGTGCGGCGCAGCAGGTCGCGGTCGCGGTTGGGCTGCACGAGCCAGGCGAGGTGTACCACGGCGTCCGCCCCGCGGAAGATGCCGGCGAGCCGGTCGACGACGGCGTCCCCGGACCCGGTGGCCCCGACGTCGGCCGTGAACCACGTGACGTCCCGGTACGGGTCGGCCGTCACGTCGGGCAGCCGGCGCGCCATCCCCGCGACGGAGGTGACGCCTGGCTCTCGCGCGAGCGCGTGCAGCAGCGCCGTACCGGTGTTCCCCGTTGCCCCCACCACCACGACGCGCATGGGTACACCGTCGGTCCCTGCCCGGGGACTCGCACCGCGGAGCAGCGGCTGTGCGAGGTGCGGCACCGCGGCGCACGGTGGAAGGACGACCGCCCAGACCCGGACCCGAGGTGAGGACCGTGACCGTCGAACCGATGCCCACACCGCTGCCCGCGCGGCTCGTCGAACGGGTCGAGAGCGAGGCGCGGCTCGACCGCGTGCAGCGCGCCCTCGGCAAGGTCGCGCAGACCGTGCTGCCGCACGGGCGGGTGCTCGAGGAGCTGCGCGGACGCTCCACGGGCCATGCGGTGCACCCCATCCTCACCGACCTGCCGCTCGGCCTGTGGACCGCCGCCGTGGTGCTCGACCTGACCGGGCCGCGAGAGCACGCTGCCGCCAGCCGGCGCCTGGTCGGGACAGGCGTGCTGCTGGCCGTCCCGACGGCGCTGACCGGGCTTGCGGACTGGGCGGGCCTGGACTCCGCAGCGTCCCGCCGCGTCGGTGCGGTGCACGCCCTCGTCAACGGGGTCGGCAACGTCACCTGGGCGACGTCGTGGTGGCTGCGGCGCCGCGGCCGCACCGCGGCCGGCGTGCTCACCGGGATCGCGGGCGGCGTCGTCGTCACGGCGGGCGGCTACCTGGGCGGGCACCTGACGCTGCGCCGGGGCGAGCCGGGTACGAGCGGCTGGCGCGCCGCCTGAGAACCGGTTCGGTGTGCGAGCCACCCGGGACCGCCCCACAGTGGAGGGACGACTTCCCCCGGGGCTCCGGTCTGTGGGCGACCAGGCGGGGATCGCACGGAGGGTGTTCCGATGCGAGTTCTCGGAGTCAACGCGCTCTTCCACGACCCGTCGGCCGCGCTCGTCGTCGACGGGCACGTCGTCGCCGCCGCGGAGGAGGAGCGGTTCTCCCGCCGCAAGCACGGCAAGCGACCCGTGCCATTCTCCGCCTGGGAGCTGCCCGAGCAGGCCATGGCGTGGTGTCTGAGCGAGGCGGGCCTGGACCCGGCCGACCTCGACGCGGTCGCCTACGGCGTCGACCCCGCGCTCGCCAAGCCTGCCGAGGCGCTCGGCCTGGACGACCCGTGGGACCACCTGCGGTGGACGTACGCCGACAACGTGACAGGGTTCCTCGCGACGGCGCTGCCAGGCCTCGACCGGTCCTCCGTGCGCTACGTGGCGCACCACGTCGCGCACGCCGCCTCCGCCGCCCTGGCCGGCCCGTTCGAGCGGTGCAGCGTGCTGGTGCTCGACGGCCGCGGCGAGCACGCCTCGCACCTCGCGGGGCACTACGACGCCGGGGGTCGCCTGCGGGTGCTCGCCTCGCAGGACCTGCCCGACTCGCTCGGGCTGCTGTACGAGTCGCTCACCGAGCACCTCGGGTTCCTCCGCTCGTCCGACGAGTACAAGGTCATGGCGCTCGCGGCCTACGGGCAGCCGCGCTTCCTCGACGAGCTGCGCGAGACCGTGCACGCCCGGCCCGACGGCGGGTTCGACGCCCCGGTGCCCGACTGGTCGCGCTGGGCGCCGCCGCGCGACGCGCACGCCGAGGACTGGGAGGACGCGCACGCCGACCTCGCCTGCTCGGTGCAGGCGTGCGTCGAGGAGGTGCTCGTCGCCCTGGCGTCCTGGCTGCGCGAACGCACGGGCGACGACGCGCTCGCGCTCGCGGGCGGCGTGGCGCTCAACTGCGTGGCGAACTCGCGCATCTGGCGTGAGGCCGGGTTCACCGACGTGTGGGTGCAGCCCGCCGCGGGCGACGCCGGCACAGCCCTCGGCGCCGCGCTCCAGGTCGCCGCGGACGCCGGGGACGAGGTGCGCCCGATGCCGGGCGCCGACCTCGGGCGCGGCTGGGACGACGACGAGCTCGCCGACCGCCTGCGCGCCGCGCACGTGCCGTTCACGACGCCCGCCGACCTGACCGACCAGGTCGCGCAGGCGCTCGCCGACGACGCCGTCGTCGGCTGGTTCGACGGGCGCTCCGAGTTCGGGCCGCGTGCGCTGGGTCACCGCTCGCTGCTCGCGCACCCGGGCGTGGCGGACAACGTCGAACGGCTCAACGCCGTCAAGGGGCGGGAGCAGTTCCGGCCCGTCGCGCCGATGGTGCGCGCCGACCGCGCCGCCGAGGTGTTCGCGGACGGGCCGCTGCCCAGCCCGTACATGCTGTTCGTGCACCGCGTCCTGCCGCAGTGGCGCGACCGCATCCCGGCCGTCGTGCACGTCGACGGCACCGCCCGCATCCAGACCGTCGACGCCGACGGGTCGCGGCTCGCCCGGCTGCTCGACGCGTTCGAACGACGGACGGGGCTGCCCGTCCTGGTCAACACCTCGCTCAACACCGCGGGCCGGCCCATGGTCGACGGCCCGCGCGACGCCCTCGAGCTGTTCGGCTCCGCCCCCGTCGACCTGCTCGTGCTCGGCCCGCACCTCGTGCGCCGCACCGCGCTGTTCGCCGCGGAGGCGGCATGAGGTGGACGGCGGTGGTCCCGACGGTCGGGCGGGAGGAGCTGACGCGGATGCTCGCCTCGCTCGCCGCGGCGTGCGCTGCCGCGAGCGAGGCGCCCGATGCGGTGCTCGTCGTCGACGACCGGCGCGGCGACGGCTGCGCGCCGCTCGACCTCGGTGACGTCGGGCTGCCCGTGCGCGTCCTGCGCACCGGCGGGCGCGGCCCCGCGGCGGCGCGCAACGCCGGCTGGCGCCTGGCCCGCACGCCCTGGGTCGTCTTCCTCGACGACGACGTCGTGCTGCCGCCCGGCTGGGGCGCCGCGCTGCACGCCGACCTCGCCGCGGCCGACGACGGGACCGCCGCGGTGTACGGGCGGCTGCGCGTGCCGCGGCCCCCGCGCGCCACCGACTGGGAGCGCAACACCGCCGGGCTGGAGCACGCCCGGTACGCGACCGCGGACGCCGCCGTGCGCCGCGTCGCGCTGCTCGAGGTCGAGGGCTTCGACGAGCGGTTCGGCCGCGCCTACCGGGAGGACGCCGACCTCGCCCTGCGGCTGCGGCAGGCCGGGTGGGCGCTCGCGGACGGACGCCGGACGGTCCTGCACCCCGTGCGCGCCGCGTCGCCCGGCATCAGCGTGCGCACCCAGGCGGGCGCCCGCGACGACGCCCGCATGCGCGTGCTGCACGGGCGGCGGTGGCGCGCCGACGCACGCACCGGGTCGGGCCGGTTCCCGGCGCACGTCGCCACCGTCGGGGGAGGCGTCCTCGCGCTCGCCGGGGCGGCGACCCGCGTCGCGCCGCTCACCGTCGTCGGGTCGGCCGCGTGGGCCGCGCTCACCGGCGCCTTCCTGGTGCGGCGCGTGGCACCCGGCCCGCGTCCCGGGGACCCGGGATGGGCCGGGGAGTGGGGGCGCATGGCCTGGACGTCCGCCGTCATCCCGCCCGTCGCGGTCGCCCACCGCCTCGTCGGGGCGGTGCAGGCGGTCCGCGACCCGCGGCCGTGGCGGCCCCCGACGCGCGCGGTGCTGTTCGACCGGGACGGCACGCTCGTGCACGACGTGCCCTACAACGGCGACCCGGCGCTGGTGCGGCCCGTCCCCGGCGCCCGCGCCGCGCTCGACACCCTGCGCCGCTGCGGCATCGCCGTCGGGATGGTCACCAACCAGTCCGGCGTGGCGCGCGGCCTGCTCGACCCGGGCGAGGTACGGGCGGTCAACGCGCGTGTCGCCGAGCTCCTCGGCCCGTTCGACGTCGTCGCCGTCTGCCCGCACGGTCCCGAGGACGGGTGCCGGTGCCGCAAGCCCGAGCCCGGCCTGGTGCTCGACGCCGCGCGCCGCCTGGGTCTCGCGCCGTGGGAGTGCGCCGTCGTCGGGGACACCGCGGCCGACGTCGAGGCGGGGATCTCGGCGGGCGCCCGGACGGTGCTCGTTCCCAACGCCGCCACCCTGACGGCCGAGGTCGAGGAAGCGCCCGCCGCGTCCGGGGACCTCGCGGGCGCCCTGCGGTGGATCGCGACGAAGGGACGGACATGACCTCCACCCTGGTCGTCCGCCTCGACAGCGACGGCGACGTGCTCCTCGCCGGACCCGCGGTGCGTGCGCTCGCCGCCGCCGGGCCGGTCGACCTCCTCGTGGCCCCGTCGGGCCTGCAGGCCGCCGGGCTGCTGCCCGACGTCCGGCACGTCCACGTGTTCGACGCACCGTGGTCCGGGTACCAGCCGCCACCGCTCGACCGGACCGCGCTCGCCCGGCTCACGTCCGACCTGAGCGCGCGCCGGTACGACCGCGGCATCATCCTCGTCTCGCACCACCAGAGCCCGCTGCCCGCCGCCCTGATCCTGCGTGCGGCCCGGGTCGGCTACCTCGCCGCGGACTGCGAGGACTACCCCGGGTCGCTGCTCGACCTGCGCCACCGGCGCTTTCCCGGCCGGCACGAGGTCGAGGCGGCGCTCGACCTCGTCCGCGCCGTCGGCGCCGCGCTCCCCGCCGACGACGACGCGCGCCTCGCCGTGCGGGACCCGCTGCCCGACGTGACGGACCTCGTCCCGGCGGAGCCCTACGTCGTCGTGCACCCGGGCGCGAGCGTCCCGGCGCGCGCCCCGGGCCCGGTCCACGCGGCCGCCATCGTCGACGCGCTCGCCGCGGACGGGCACCGCGTCGTCGTCACCGGCGCGAAGGGCGAGGAGGCGCTCGCACGACAGGTCGCGGGGAGCCGGGCGACCTCCCTCGCCGGGAGGACGACGTACCCGCGCCTCGCGGCCGTGCTGCGGTCGGCACGCGCCGTCGTCGTCGGGAACACCGGGCCGGCCCACCTCGCCGCGGCCGTCGGGACGCCGGTCGTCAGCCTGTTCGCGCCGGTCGTGCCCGCCGAGCACTGGCGGCCGTGGCGCGTACGGTCGGTGGTCCTCGGTGACCAGGACGCCCCCTGCGCCGGCACGCGCGCCCGGCGCTGTCCCGTGGTCGGGCACCCGTGCCTGACCGGGATCACGCCCGCGTTCGTGGCGGACGCGGTCCGCACCGTGGCACGGAGGTCACCGCGATGAGGGTGCTGCTGTGGCACGTGCACGGCTCCTGGACGACCGCGTTCGTCCACGGCCCCCACGACTACGTGCTGCCCGTCGACGCGGGCCGCACGCCGGACGGCCGCGGCCGGGCCCGGACGTGGGACTGGCCGCCGTCGGCCCGCGAGGTGCCCGTCGACGCGCTGCGGGACGAACCCGTCGACGTCGTCGTTCTGCAGCGTCCGCACGAGGCCGACCTGCTGGAGCGCTGGACCGGGCTCACGGCGGGCCGCACCGTGCCCGCGGTCTACCTCGAGCACGACACGCCGCGCGGGCCCGCGGCGGCGACCCGCCACCCGGTCGCGGACCGGCCCGATCTCACCTTGGTGCACGTCACCGGGTTCAACGCCGTGATGTGGGACGCGGGCAGCACGCCCACCCGCGTCATCGAGCACGGCGTCGTCGACCCGGGCCCGTTGTGGACGGGGGAGCGCGAGCGCGTCGCCGCCGTCGTCAACGAGCCGGTGCGGCGCTGGCGGGTCGCCGGCACCGACCTGCTCGTGCGGATCGCGCGCGACGTGCCGGCCGAGGTCTACGGCATGGGTCTGCGCGAGCTGGCCGCCCACGTCCCGTCCGGGACGACGCTGCGCGAGGACCTGCCGCAGGCACGGCTCCACCGCGAGCTGGCCGGGGCGCGCGCCTACCTGCACCCGTACCGCTGGACCAGCCTGGGCCTCGCGCTCGTCGAGGCGATGACCCTCGGCATGCCCGTGCTCGCGCTCGCCGCGACCGCCGTGCCCGAGTCCGTGCCCGACGACGCCGGCGTCGTCAGCGCCGACCCGGACGTGCTGCGCGCCGCCGCCCGCCGCCTGCTCGCCGACCCCGACGAGGCGGCCGAGCGCGGCCGCGCCGCCCGCCGGCACGCACTCGACCGGTTCTCCCTGGACCGGTTCCTGAACCGATGGAACGACCTGTTGGTGGAGGTGACCTGATGAGGATCGCACTCGTGTCCGAGCACGCCAGCCCGCTCGCCGTCGTCGGAGGTGCGGAGGCCGGCGGACAGAATGTGCACGTCGCCGCACTGGCCTCGGCGCTGGCCGACGGCGGGCACACCGTGGAGGTGTACACGCGGCGTGACGACGTCGCCCTCCCCGAACGCGTCCCGCTGCGAGCGGGCGTGGACGTCGTGCACGTCCCGGCCGGGCCACCCGAGTCGGTGCCCCGCGACGCGCTGCTGCCGTACATGGACGCCATGGGCGACTGGCTCGCCGCCCGGTGGCGGCCCGACCCGCCCGACGTCGTGCACGCCCACTTCTGGATGTCGGCGCTCGCGACGCTGCGCGCCGTCCGGGCGGTGCCCGACCGGCCCCGGCTCGGTCACACGCCCGCCGTGGTGACGTACCACGCGCTCGGCTCGGTCAAGCGGCGGCACCAGCGGGACCAGGACACGAGCCCCGCCGGCCGGGTCGCGGCCGAGGCCGACATCGGGCGCAGCGTCGACCGTGTCGTCGCGACCTGCAGCGACGAGGTGCGCGAGCTCGAGGAGCTCGGCGTGCCCGCGTCCCGCGTGGACGTCGTGCCGTGCGGCGTCGACGCCGACCTGTTCCGGCCCGGCGCGACGTCGCCGCGCGTCCCCGCGCGTCGCGAGGAGCACCGGCTCGTGAGCCTCGGCAGGCTCGTCGAGCGCAAGGGCGTCGACCTGGCGATCCACGCCGTGCGCGACCTGCCCGGCACGGAGCTGCTCGTCGCGGGCGGCCCGGCGGCCGACCGGCTCGATGAGGACCCGGACGTGGTCCGGCTGCAACGCCTGGCCGCGAGCCTCGGCGTGGGCGACCGCGTGCGGTTCGTGGGCCGGGTCGCGCGCGAGGACGTGCCCGGCCTGCTCTGCTCGGCCGACGCCGTCGTCGCCACGCCCTGGTACGAGCCGTTCGGCATCGTGCCCGTCGAGGCCGCCGCCTGCGGCGTCCCCGTCGTCGGGTCGGCGGTCGGCGGGCTGCTCGACACCGTCCGCGACGGTGTCACCGGGCGGCTCGTCCCGCCGCGCGACCAGGCGGCGCTCACGCGCGCGGTCGCCGACCTGCTGGCCCGGCCCGGCGTCCGCGCCGCGTACGGGGCGGCGGCCCGCCGGCGGGCCCTCGAGCGGTACACGTGGGCCCGCGTCGGCATCGCCACCGCGGAGGTCTACCAGCGGCTCGTCGACGCCGCCCGGCTCGCGCAGGAGGTGGCGTCATGAGCGCCGCACGCTGGCTCGAGGACCACGACCACGACCTGCGGTTCGCGCTGCGCGACCTGCGGACCCAGGCGCCCACGATCGAGCGGTGGGGACGGCTCCTGGCCGTCCGGCTCACGCACGGCCACCGCCTGCTGGCCGTCGGCAACGGGGGGAGCGCCGCGCAGGCCCAGCACCTGACGGCGGAGCTCGTCGGACGGTTCGACGGCGACCGCCGGCCGTTCGCGGCCGTCTGCCTGTCGGCCGAGACGTCCAGCCTCACGGCGATCGTCAACGACTACGGCATCGACGAGATGTTCGCCCGGCAGGTCGAGGCGCACGGCCGGCCCGGTGACGTGCTGGTGGCCATGTCCACCTCGGGGCGCAGCCCCAACGTGCTGCGTGCTGCGGAACGCGCCCGGGAGTGCGGGCTCGTCGTGTGGAGTCTCGTCGGGCCGCTGCCCAACCCGCTGGCCGCGCTCAGCGACGACGTGCTCGTCGCCGCGGGGCCCAACACCGCGACGATCCAGGCCGTCCACCTCGTGGCGCTGCACGCCGTGTGCGCCGCGCTCGACGAGGCGCTCGGGGTCGGTGCGGGCGTCGCCGTCGCGGAGGTCCCGGCGTGAGCGCGCCGCGCATCGTCGTCGTCGGTGACGTGCTGCTCGACCGGGACGTCGAGGGGACCGTCGAACGCGTCACGCCCGACGCACCCGCGCCCGTGCTCGACGTGACCGGCGTGGTCGCCGCGCCCGGCGGTGCCGGCCTCGCGACCCTGCTCGCCGCCGACGACGGCGCCGACGTCACGCTCGTCGCACCGATCGCCGACGACGCCGACGGGCGGCTGCTCACCGGGCGGCTCGGCGCCGCCGCCGAGGTCGTCGCGCTCGGGCACGCCGGACGCACCCGCACCAAGACACGGGTGCGCTGCGGCTGCCACACCCTCGTGCGTCTCGACGACGGCGGCCCCGGCACCCCGACGTCCGTGCCGGGCGACCTCGTCGGCGAGCTGCTGTCGGCCGCCGACGTGGTCCTGGTGTCCGACTACGGCGGCGGCGTCACCAGTGACCCCGAGCTGCGGACGCTGCTGGCGGCTGCCGCCGCGCGCATCGTGTGGGACCCGCACCCGCGCGGCGCACCGCCCCTGCCCGGGGTCCGGCTCGCCACCCCGAACCTCGCCGAGGCGCGCGCCGCGCTCCAGGCGCACGCCGGCAGAAGCCCGTCGGACGCGCCCGAACGCGTGGCGGAGGACCTGCGCGCCGCGTGGGGGAGCGCCGCTCTCGCGGCGACCGCGGGTGCCGCCGGCGCCTACCTCGCCGACGGCGGTCCCGCCCGGTTCGTGCCGACGCCGGGACCCGCCGACGGCGACCCCTGCGGGGCAGGCGACCGGTTCTCCGTCTCCGCCGCCCTCGCGCTCGCCGACGGGGCGACCACCGCCGACGCGGTCGAGCAGGCCGTACGCGACGCCACCGCCTGGGTGCGGTCCGGTGGTACGACCGCGCTCCACCACCGGACCGCGCCCGGCCCGGGCGAGCGGGACGCCACGGTCCGGGGCGAGAGCCTCGACGCGCTCGCCGCCCGGCTCCGCGCCCGCGGCGGACGGCTCGTCGCGACCGGGGGCTGCTTCGACGTGCTGCACGCGGGCCACGTCGCGACCCTGCAGGCGGCCCGCGCCCTGGGGGACTCGCTCGTCGTGCTCCTCAACTCGGACGCGAGCGTCCGCGCCCTCAAGGGACCGGACCGCCCCGTGCAGCGCGCCGCCGACCGGGCGCGCGTCCTGCGGGCGCTCGGCTGCGTCGACGAGGTCGTCGAGTTCGACGGACCCGACCCCGCCGCCGTCCTCGCCCGCCTGCGGCCCGACGTCTGGGTCAAGGGCGGCGACTACGACGGCGCCGCCATGCCCGAGCGCGGCGTCGTCGAACGCCACGGCGGCAGCGTCGTCCTGCTGCCCTACCTGCCCGGGCGGTCCACGACCGCGATCCTCGCGCGCTCCACCGCGCGGGCACCCCACGACCTGGAGGTCATGCGATGACAGCCGTCCCCACGCCCCGACCCGTCGGCACCGTCCTGGTGACCGGAGGCTCCAGCGGGCTCGGCGCCGCCGTCGTGCGCGCCGTCGCCGCCGCCGGCGGCAAGCCCGCCGTGCTCGACCGCGTCCCCCCGCCCGATCCGGTGCCCTTCGCCGCGGTCGACCTCGCCGACTCCGCCGCGGCCGCGCGCGCCGTCGACGAGCTCGTCCTCGAGGTCGGGCCGCCCGACGGCGTCGTCACGGCCGCCGGGATCGACGTCTGCGGACCCCTCGAGACGATCGACGCCGCCGACTGGGAGCGCGTCGTGCGCGTCAACCTCTTCGGCACCGTCGCCGTCGTCCGCGCCGCGCTTCCGCACCTGGTGCGGACGCACGGCACCGTCGTCACCGTCGCCTCGACGCTCGCGCTGCGCGGCGTGAGCGACGCGACCGCGTACTGCGCGTCCAAGTTCGCGATCCGGGGGTTCACGCAGGCGCTCGCGGCCGAGCTCGCCGGGCGGGTGGGCGTGACGTTGCTCGTGCCGGGCGGGATGCGGACGCCGTTCTTCGACGGCCGGGCCGAGCAGTACCGGCCGGGCCCCGACGCGGCGCTCAACGACCCGGCCGCCACGGCGGGAGCCGTCGTCACGGCGCTGACGCAGCCGCCGGGGTCGGAGATCCGCGAGCTGCTCGTCATGGCGTCACAGGAGTCGTCCTGGCCGTGACCGACGTGCTGGTGCTGCGCGCGCTCGGCCTGGGTGACGCGTGCACCGCCGTCCCCGCGCTGCGAGGCGCCCGGCGCGCCTGGCCGGGCGCGCGACTCCACCTGGCCGGCCCCGCGGGTCCCGGCGCGTGGCTGCGTGGGCTGGGCGTGGTCGACCACGTGGTGCCCGCGGCCGGGCTCGACCCGCTGGCGTGGGCAGGGGGCGGGCACGTCGCGGTCAACCTGCACGGGCGCGGGCCGCAGAGCCACCGCCTGCTCGCGGCGACGCAGCCCGCGCGCCTCGTCGCGTTCGCGTGCCCCGAGGCCGGGGTCGACGGGCCCGCCTGGGACGAGGGCGAGCACGAGGTCGCGCGGTGGTGCCGCCTGCTGGAGGGTTCCGGTGGCCGGTGCGGGCCCGCCGACCTGCGCCTCGGCGTGGACCCCGACGCCGAGCGGCCCGACGAGGTGCTGCTCCACCCGGGCGCCGCCGCGGCGGCGCGCCGGTGGCCCGAGCAGCGGTGGGCGCAGGTGGCGACGGCCCTCGCCCGCGGCGGCCTGCGGGTCGGCCTGACCGGCACGGCGGCCGAGCGCGCGCTGTGCGAGCGCGTCGCGGCGGGTGCGTCGGGAGCCGCCACCGTGCTGGCAGGCACGCTCGACGTGCCCGCACTCGCGCGCCGGGTGGCCGGAGCCGGTCTCCTCGTGTGCGGCGACACCGGTGTCGCCCACGTCGCCACCGCCGTCGGGACGCCGTCGGTGCTGCTCTTCGGCCCCACCGCGCCCGGGCGCTGGGGACCCGCGGTCGACCAGGAACGCCACACCGTGCTCTGGCACGGTGCCGACGACGCCCCCGGCGACCCGCACGGGCGCCGCACCGATCCGGCGCTGGCCCGCATCGGTGTGGCCGAGGTCGTGGACGCCGCCTCCCGTCTCCTCGGAAGGCCGCTCAGGCCGCCTCGCGCAGGGCCTCGGTGAACCAGCGCACCGTCCGGCCCAGGCCGTCCTCCCACGTGACACGCGGCTCCCAGCCCAGCCGTTCGCGCGCTCGCGTGATGTCGGGACGGCGGACCTGCGGGTCGTCCACCGGGCGGTCCACGTGCACGATCGGTGAGCGCGAACCCGTCGCGGCGACGACGTCGCGCGCGATCTGCTCCACGGACAGCTCGGTCGGGTTGCCCAGGTTCACGGGCCCCGCGTCGTCGCCGTCCGCGAGCGCCAGGACGCCCCGGACGAGGTCGTCCACGTAGCAGATCGACCTGGTCTGCTGCCCGTCGCCGGCCACCGTGACCGGGTCGCCGGCGAGCGCCTGGGTGATGAACGTGGGGATGGCCCGCCCGTCGCCCGACCGCATGGCGGGCCCGTACGTGTTGAACAGCCTGGCGATCGCCGTGTCGACGTCGTGCACGCCGCGGTAGGCGGTGGTCAGCGCCTCGGCGTACCGCTTCGCCTCGTCGTACACGCCGCGCGGGCCGACGGGGTTGACGTGGCCCCAGTAGTCCTCGGGCTGGGGGTGGACCTGCGGGTCGCCGTACACCTCCGACGTCGACGCGAGGACGAAGCGGGCGCCCTTGTCCTTGGCGAGGCCGAGCGCGTGGAAGGTGCCGACCGCGCCGACCTTGAGGGTGTGGATCGGCAGGTGCAGGTAGTCGATGGGCGAGGCCGGGGAGGCGAAGTGCAGCACGAGGTCGACGGGCCCGGGGACGTGGACGAAGTCGGTGACGTCGCACGCGACCAGGTGGAAGCCTGGCTCGCCGATGAGGTGGGCGACGTTGCCGGGACGGCCGGTGAGGAAGTTGTCGAGGCAGACGACCTCGGTGCCGCGCGCGAGCAGCGCCGCGCACAGGTGGCTGCCGAGGAATCCGGCGCCGCCGGTGACGACGGCGCGCTGGGCTGGACGATCGGTCACGGGGGACCTCCGGGTCACGACGCCGGCACGCCGGCGTCTGGCCTGTCACGCCGGGGCCTGACGTCACGCGGTTCTCCTGTCGTACCGCGTGCGGGGGCTACTCGCCGCACGAAGTCGCGCAGCAGGAGGTTCACCTTCACCGGGTCGCGTGCCTGGGGCAGGTGCCCGGCTCCCTCGATGACCACGAGGTCGCCGCCGGTGGCCTCGGCGACGACCTGGCTGCGCTCCGGGTTCTGGCACTGGTCGTGCGACCCGTTGATGACCAGGACGGGGCAGCGGACCGAGTGGAGCGTCTCGAGGTCCGTGCCGGAGGGCGCGTTGCGATCCGGGACCGAGTCGCGTTCGAGCAGCATCGTCGTCGGGCTCACGTCGAGCGCCCAGCGCACGCAGTCCTCGAGCTGCTTGGTCGAGTGCGGCTCGGGGAACATCTGCTCGAAGAAGAACTCCGCGAATCGGGGCCAGTCCGCACGCCAGAGGTGGCGGTTCTGCATCTCCCAGCCCTGGTACGTCTCGCGCGGCTGCTCGAAGTCGAACGCGACGTGGTGGGCCAGCGGCTCCGAGACGCGCATCCCCGGGTTGATCGCGACGACGCCGCGCACGCGCCCGGGCCGCTCCGCTGCCATGGCCAGGGCCTGTCCCGCGCCGGTGCACAGCCCGACGAGCACGGCGTCGTCCGCGCCGACGGCGTCGAGCACGGCCCACGCGTCGTCCGTCTGGGCGCGCCGGCCGAGCCGCTCGGGTGTCGGTGGGGTGGTGCTGCGCCCGTTGCCGGGCGGGTCGCTCACCACGACCCGGAAGGAGCGCGCCAGGAACGGCACCTGCGCCTTCCACGCCCGGCTCTGCACGATCACGGACGGCATCAGCAGGTACACGGTGGGCTCGCCGTCGCCGCAGGTCTCGTAGTGCACCCACACCCCGTCGCGGTGGAGATACCCCTCGGTCATCGGTTCGACGGCGCGCATCAGACCAGCTCCGCGAGCAGGGCCGCCGCGCGGGCGGCGCCGTCGGTCTCGACCTCCCGGTAGCGCACCGGGCGTCCCAGCTCGGCGACGATCGCCTTGGCGAGGGACTGGGGGTCGGACGCCTCCGCGTACCGGACGCAGGTTCCGGCGCCGTACCGCTCCAGGCGGTGCCGCACGTGCAGGTTCTGCTCGAAGTGGTGCTCCAGGGGCACGTAGACGAACGGTCTGCGCGCGGCCGTCAGCTCCATGGTGGTCGTCAGCCCGCCCTGGACGACGGCCACGTCGCACGCCGCGAGGGTCAAGTACAGGTCGGGCACGTACCCCCGCACCCGCACGCCGCGCGGCCGTGGCAGGCTCGCCGGGTCGATGCGCGGGCCGGCCACGACGAGGAACGTGAGCTCGGGTCGCAGCCTGCGGGCGAGGGGGACCGCGTCGAGCACGCGCCGCAGCAGCGCCGCCCCGACGCCGGAGCCGCCGACCGTGACCACGCACAGCAGGTCGTCCGGGCCGTAGCCGAGCCGCCTGCGCACCGCCGCGCGCTCCTCGTCGGACGGGGGCGTGAACCCCGTGACGTACCCGGCGAAGTCGAAGTTCGCCCGCGTCCACTCGCGGATCCCCGGCAGGCCGGGGCCGAAGGACGCGTCGACGACGTCGTCGGGGCTGCCGACGAACACCGACCGGTCGCGCAGGCGGCGGTAGCGGGCGCGCTGCTCGAGCATCTCGGCGTTGTAGTCGGCGGTCAGTGCGGCTTCCGCCGGACCGCCGTCGGGCATGGGGAGCCAGCCGACGAAGTCAGTCATCCACGCGAACCCGAACCGCTTGAGCTCCGGGTTCTCGTGCAGGAAGTAGTCGACGTCCCACGCCTCGTCGGCGATGACCAGGTCGTAGTACGTCTCCTCCACGACGTCGTTGAAGACCATGAAGTTGGCGACCAGGATCTCGTCCATGTCGCGGATCGCCCGGAACGCGTGCAGGTCGTGGTCGGCGGACTCGTCCTCGACGTGGGCCGACTCGCAGGCGAGCCACGCGGACGCCGGGTGGACGTGCTCCCCGGCGTCCGCGAGGACCCGCGTGACGGGATGCTGCGCCAGCCAGTCGACCTGCAGGTCGGGAACCAGGCGGCGCAGCTCCTGGGCGACGGCCACGTCGCGGCGCGCGTGGCCGAGCCCGATGGGCGAGGACAGGTACAGCGCTCGCCTCGGGCGGCGCTGGGCCCGGACCCACGTACGGTGGACGCCCATCGTCCCAGTCTCCCTCGGGGTCGGCGGTCCGTCAGGGCCGGACCTCCAGGACCCGGTTGAACGGCGTCTCGGCGACGGTGCGGAACCGCGTGAACCCGCCCGCCTCGACGACGTCCCGGATGCGCGCGGGGCCGGCCTGCGTGCCCAGCGCCAGCCCGACGTCCTGGGACAGCGACGACGGCGTGCACAGCAGGGTCGAGAACCCGTAGTACGCGCGGCCGACCGGGTTGAGGTTGTCCTCCACGTGGTCCCCGGCCATCGGCTCGACGATCATCCACGTGCCGTCCGGGGCGATGACGTCGCGCACGTGCCGGGCAGCGCCGACCGGGTCGCCCATGTCGTGCAGCGCGTCGAAGATCGCGACGAGGTCGTAGTCGATGCCCGGAAAGTCCTTCGCGCTCGCAACCTCGAACCGGCAGCGCGCCGCGACGCCGGCCTCCTTCGCGCGCGCCTTCGCCGCGACGATCGACGCTTCGTGATAATCGAAGCCGACGAACGTCGAGTTCGGGAACGCCTGCGCCAGCAGGATCGTCGACGCACCGTGGCCGCAGCCGACGTCGGCGACGCGCGCGCCGGCTTCGATCCGCGCAACGACGCCGTCGAGCGCCGGAAGCCACGACTGCTCGAGGTTGGCGTTGT